>NZ_JBSFMM010000192.1:0-21738 GCF_053599555.1 Streptomyces sp. NPDC000941 | reverse complement strand
GCGACACGCCGTCGCGTCGGCGTGTCGCCGTCTCATACTCACCGCAAAGTCAGGCAGCGATTCCGAAGCCATCGTCTGGACGGCATGGTCCGGACGCCGCGTGCGGGCATCATCTCGCGCCTTCGGCGCACAGCGGCCAACAGCGGGAAGGGGAGGGGGCCGGAGGCATCGTCGCCGTCCAGCCCAACGGGCCCTCACCGGCCACGGGCGGCGGAACGGCGGAGGGTCGCCCGGAGCGGTGGGCGTCGGTCCGGTTCGGGCCCTCCCCCCGCCTGCTCTTAAAAAGATGCTTGCTCTGCATCAAGTACTGCATCAAGCGACTATTTATGAGGGGGTGGGTGGAGAGCCCCAACCTCAGCCACCCGCCGGGCCGAGCAACCGGGACATCGGGCCGGCCGCCCCCTTCCCCCCTCCTGCTGGCGCTTTGGACCCGAAGGGTCCGAGACGAAACCCGCACCCGCCCGAACCGAATGCCGCGAGACGGCGCACAGGCGCAGGCGAAGCGCAGCACTCAAGCCGCGATGCCGAAGGCGTCGTGGTGTGGGGTGAGTTCGAACCACAGGAGCTTTCCGCTGGTGCCGGAGTGGTGGTCGGTGAGCGGGTAGCCGCCCCAGTTGTCCGCGCACAGGCGGACGAGGAGGAGGCCGCGTCCATGGGTGGCGCGTGCGGTGTCGGCCGCCTCGGTGAGTGCGCTGTGGTGGGTGAGCGGGCCGGGTGGGGTGTGGAAGGGGCTGGGGATGCGTGGATTGGAGTCCCAGACGCTGACCCGGAGGTGGTGTTCTTCCATGTTGCGGAGGCGGAGCTGTGCCGGGCCGTCTGAGTAGTGGAGGGCGTTGGTGACCATTTCGCTGGTCAGCAGCTCGGCCGTGTCGGCGAGCCCGGTCATGCCGTGGCTGTGGAGTACGACGCGGAGGGTGGCCCTGGCGACGCGGGCGGCCCGGGCGTCGTGGGGCAGGCGGAGCGAGTAGGTCCACGGCTGGCTGGATGGCTCCAGGCAACGGGCCTGCGGCGATACGGTGGGCATGGAAGTCTCCTGGCAGAAGGTGGAATTGGCTGGCGCCGCGCGGTGTCGTTGCCGTCCCCTCGCTGCAGTCGGGCAGGCCGGTGCGCTTCCGCGTTGTGCGGCGGGCCAGTTGAGTGGCTTGCCTCACACCGTAGGGTGGCTGCATGAGTTATTAGCCGCTCTCGCGCAAGTCGTTAGAAACACGCTCGTGTGGGTGACAGGCGGGCGCCGTGGATGGACGAGGAGTACGGGACGATGACCGCCAGACCGGCGCCGACCGCGCGTCGGCTGCGCCTCGGGGCCGAACTGCGAAGACTCCGCGAGCGCGCGGAAATGAGCTCAACCGACTCCGGACGCCTGCTCGGTACGAACCAGACCCAGATCAGCAACATCGAGTCGGCCCGGTTCGGCGTGAGCGCGGAGCGCGTACGGGTGATGGCGCGCAACTACGACTGCCCGGACCACGAGCTGGTCGACGCCCTGGCGAAGATGGCAGGTGAACGACACCGGGGCTGGTGGGAGGAGTACCGGGGCACTCTGCCGTCCGGCCTGCTCGACCTCGCCGAGCTGGAGCATCACGCGGTGCGGCTGCGCACGGCGTACACGGCCCACATCCCCGGCCTGTTGCAGACGACAGAGCATGCCCGCGAGGTCTTCACGCACGGGGTGACCAAGCTGTCGCCGCCGGAGATCGAGCACCGGGTGTCGTTCCGGGCGAAGCGGCAGGCAGTGCTCTACCGGGATGCCCCGGTGCCGTACCACGCGATCGTCCACGAGGCGGCGCTCCGGATGAAATTCGGCGGCCCCAAGGTGGCCCGTCGGCAGCTCGAGTATCTGCTGGAGATGGGCGAGCGGGAGCATGTCTCTGTTCTGGTGATCCCGTTCGACGCCGGAGCCTATCCAGGCTCCGGGCAGTCGATCTGCTACGCGGACGGGCCCGTCGCCCAGCTCGACACCGTGCAGTTGGACCAGTCCCATGGGCCGGTGATGGTGGATACCGAGGGGGAGCTGACCAAATACCGAGGGCTCTTCGAACGGCTGGACGCCGTCGCTCTGAAGGAGCAGGATTCGCGGGACTTCATCTTCGGCATCATGCAGAGCCTGTAGGGGAATGGAACATGCCTCAGCCTGACTGGCAGCGATCGTCGTTCTGCAGCGAGGGCAACGCGTGCGTCTACGTCGCCGCCGCGGGCGACGACGCGGTCCTGCTCCACGAGAGCGACCAGCCCGATGTCGTCCTGACGACGAACCGGCGCACGCTGTACGCATTCATATCGGGAGTCAAGGCAGGCGCGCTCGACGACATGGGATGACAGCGCCAGCCCGCCTGAGCGGCGCATCGCACAGGAGATCTGAAGGGGAGATGGCGTTGTCCACGCTCGGCTGGCGGAAGTCCACGTACAGCGAAGAAGCTTCATCCTGCGTCTACGTCGCCGCCGCGGGCGACGGCGCGGTCCTGCTCCGCGAGAGCGACGAGCCCGACGTCGTCCTGGTGACGACACGACGCACGCTGCGGGCGTTCATATCGAGGGTCAAGGCAGGCGCGCTCGACGACGTGTCGTGACCCCCATCGTGACCTCCTGGGCGCCAGGCCGCCTGAGAGGCGCTGAGGCCCACAGGACGCGAGGAGGGTCCCGGGGAAACCCGTGACCCTCCTCGCGTCCTACAGCGCCTTGCGGCAGCCTTACGCGCTCTTCTCGTGGCGCTCGCCCGACTCGCTGCCGCGGCTGCGCGGCACGAGGGTCGGGTTGACGTTGGAGTGGACGACGTCCTCGGTGATGACGACGCGGGCGACGTCCTTGCGGGACGGCACCTCGTACATCGCCGACATCAGGACCTCTTCAATGATGGCGCGCAGGCCGCGCGCGCCGGTGCCGCGCAGGATCGCCTGGTCGGCGATGGCCTCCAGGGCGGGGCGGTCGAAGTGGAGCTCCACGCCGTCGAGTTCGAAGAGCCGCTGGTACTGCTTGACCAGCGCGTTCCGCGGCTCGACGAGGATCTGCAGCAGCGCCTCGCGGTCCAGGTTGTGGACGGAGGTGATGACGGGGAGGCGGCCGATGAACTCCGGGATCATCCCGAACTTCACCAGGTCCTCCGGCATGACCTCCTGGAACTGGTCGCTCGCCTCGATCTCGCGCTTGGAGCGGATCGTGGCGCCGAAGCCGATGCCCTTGGCGCCGGCCCGCGACTCGATGAGCTTTTCCAGACCCGCGAAGGCACCGCCCACGATGAACAGCACATTCGTCGTGTCGATCTGGATGAACTCCTGGTGCGGGTGTTTGCGGCCGCCCTGCGGCGGCACCGAGGCGGTGGTGCCTTCCAGGATCTTCAGCAGCGCCTGCTGAACGCCCTCGCCGGAGACATCACGGGTGATCGAGGGGTTCTCGCTCTTGCGGGCCACCTTGTCGATCTCGTCGATGTAGATGATGCCCGTCTCGGCCTTCTTGACGTCGTAGTCCGAGGCCTGGATCAGCTTCAGGAGGATGTTCTCCACGTCCTCGCCGACATAGCCCGCCTCGGTGAGGGCGGTGGCGTCGGCGATGGCGAAGGGGACGTTCAGCATCCGGGCGAGGGTCTGCGCCAGCAGGGTCTTACCGGAGCCGGTCGGGCCGAGAAGCAGGATGTTGGACTTCGCCAACTCGATGCCGTCGTCCCGGTTGTGGGCGCTGTTCTCGCCCGCCTGAACCCGCTTGTAGTGGTTGTAGACCGCGACGGAAAGCGCCTTTTTCGCGGCCTCCTGGCCGACGACATAGCCCTCGAGGAACTCGTAGATCTCACGCGGCTTGGGAAGTTCCTCCCAGCGCACCTCGGAGGTCTCGGCGAGCTCTTCCTCGATGATCTCGTTGCAGAGATCGATGCACTCATCGCAGATGTACACACCCGGGCCCGCGATGAGCTTCTTCACCTGCTTCTGGCTCTTCCCGCAGAACGAGCACTTGAGCAGGTCGCCGCCGTCACCGATGCGTGCCACGAGGTGATTCCCCTTCGCCTTGGATCCGCTCAGTTTCGCGAATCCGGGTGCTTGCGCTGCGCTTTCTGCTTCTGTTACCGGGGGCCGACCCCAGCCCCCTATGACGGTACCTTGCCCAGGGCCCGGTTCGGGCCCCCCTTGGCCCTACTCGGTACAAGGGGGGCGCCGATACCGGAGTTCAGCCCAGGCCCACCGACGTCTTGCGGGTCGAGACGATCTGGTCGATCAGACCGTACGACAGCGATTCCTCGGCCGTGAGGATCTTGTCCCGCTCGATGTCGTCGCGGATCTTCTCGATCGGCGTCGTGGAGTGCTTGGCCAGCATTTCCTCGAGCTGCGAACGCATCCGCAGGATCTCGTTGGCCGCGATCTCCAGGTCGGAGACCTGACCGCGGCCGGTCTCGCTGTACGGCTGGTGGATCAGAATGCGGGCGTTCGGCAGCGCCATCCGCTTACCGGGCGTGCCGGCGGAGAGCAGCACGGCCGCGGCGGAGGCCGCCTGGCCCATGCAGACCGTCTGGATGTCGGGCTTCACGAACTGCATCGTGTCGTAAATGGCGGTCAGCGCGGTGAACGAGCCGCCGGGCGAGTTGATGTAGATCGAGATGTCACGGTCGGGGTCCATCGACTCCAGGCACAGCAGCTGCGCCATGACGTCGTTGGCGGAGGCGTCGTCGATCTGCACGCCGAGGAAGATCACGCGCTCTTCGAAAAGCTTCGCGTACGGGTCGTACTCCCGGATGCCCTGGGAGGTCCGCTCGACGAAGCGCGGGACGACATAGCGGGCCTCGGCCTGCGGGCCGTCGTGGCGGGCGTACAGGCCCCTGCCGGGGAAGTTCTGGGTGTTCACATGCACCGTCCTGGTGATGAGCAGTGGGCTGGGTCGGCTGGGAGCGGGCGGCTCAGGCCCCGGTGCCGCCACCGCCCGGGATGTGTGCCGCGGAGGCGATGACCTCGTCGACCAGGCCGTACGCCTTGGCCTCCTCGGCCGAGAACCAGCGGTCGCGGTCCGAGTCGCGCGTGATCTGCTCAACGGTCTGGCCGGTGTGGAAGGCGGTGAGGTCGGCCATCTTCCTCTTCGTGCGCAGCAGCTGCTCGGCGTGGATCTTGATGTCCGACGCGGAGCCCGCAAGGCCCGCGGACGGCTGGTGGATCAGGATCTCGGCGTTCGGCAGCGCGAAGCGCTTACCGGGGGTGCCCGCGCTCAGCAGGAACTGACCCATCGAGGCGGCGAGGCCCATGGCGATGGTGATCACGTCGTTCTTGATGTACTGCATGGTGTCGTAGATCGCCATGCCGGCCGTGATCGAGCCGCCCGGAGAGTTGATGTAAAGGTTGATGTCCTTGTCCGGCTCCGCTGCGAGGAGCAGCAGCTGCGCGGTGATCTTGTTGGCGATGTCGTCGTCGACCGGCTGGCCGAGGAAGATGATCCGCTCACCGAGCAGCCGGTTGTAGACCTGGTCGCCGAGGCCTCCGAAGGTCGGCTCGCCGGCGGCGGAAGGCATCGTATTCGTCACGTATCCACCTGCTCGTCTCTGACGGCGACTGGCCGTCTCAGCGTCTTCTTCTGGGACGCGGGGGCGTAACCGCCGGTACGCTCCGGCGGGCTCGTGGGACTCCCCTGCCCTCGTATCTACGGACCCTAACGCGCTGGTCGGCGGCGGCCATCCCGCATCAGGAACTGTTCGCTCTGAGCGCAGGTTCCGGCCGGTGGCGGGGCTCGGCGGGGGCCGGGCGCGGGCTTACGAGGCCGGGGGCGCCGCCAACGGGGCGCGGAGGCCGCCCAGGGGCCGCCAGGGGCCCGTGGAACCACGAACGGGCCCGGACGCGCTCAGACGTTCGGACCCGTTCGTATGCGGGCTGGGGAGGGCGGCCGGGCGATCAGCCCTCGGCCTTGTCCCCACCCTTGTCGGCCTCACCCTTGTCGGCCTCACCCTTGTCGGCCTCGGCGGCCTGCTCGGCCTCGTTGCCGGACTCCTCGGCGGCCGACTCCTCGGAGGTGGCCTCGACGGTCTCGCCGGTCTCATCCTCGTCGTCGTCCAGGTCGACCGTCTCGCCCTTGTCGTCGACCACCTTGACGGCCTCGACCACGACCGCGAGGGCCTTGCCCCGGGCGACCTCGCCCACGAGCATCGGCACCTGGCCGCCCTCGACGACGGCCTGAGCGAACTGGTCCGGGCTCATACCGGAGGACTGCGCACGGCGCATCAGGTGCTCGGTGAGCTCCTCCTGGCCGACGGACAGCTTCTCCTTGTTGACCAGCTCGTCGAGCACGAACTGGGTCTTGATGCCCTTCTCGGCCTGCTCCTTGAGCTCGGCCTCGAACTCCTCGGCGGTCTTCTCCTGCATCTCCAGGTAGGCGTCGAGGGTCAGACCCATCTGGCCGAGCTGGTGGTGCTCCAGGTTGTGCTTACGGGTCTGGATCTCGTCCTCGAGAAGCTTCTCGGGGATCGGGACCTCGACCAGCTCCAGCAGGGCGTCCAGCACCTTCTCCTGGGCTTGGGTGGCCTGGTCGAACTTCTTCGACCGCTCCAGGCGCGTACGGGTGTCGCCGCGCAGCTCCTCGAGGGTGTCGAACTCGCTGGCCAGCTGGGCGAAGTCGTCGTCCAGCTCGGGCAGCTCGCGGGCCTTGACCTCGGACACCTTGACCGAGACCTCGGCCTCCTTGCCCTTGGCGGAGCCGCCCTTGAGCTCGGAGGTGAAGGTGGCGGAGCCGCCGGCCTCCAGGCCGGTGACCGCCTCGTCGATGCCCTCGAGCAGCTCACCGGAGCCGATCGTGTAGTTGACGCCGTTGGCCACGCCGTCCTCGAGGACCTCGCCCTCGACCTTGGCCTCGAGGTCGACGACCACGATGTCGCCCTCGGCGGCGGCGCGCTCGACCGCGCTGGTGGTGGCGAAGCGGTCGCGCAGCTGCTCGACGGCCTTGTCGATGTCCTCGTCCGAGACCTCGACGGAGTCGACGGTGACCTCGATGCCGGAGTAGTCCGGGATCTCGACCGTCGGCCGTACGTCCACCTCGGCGGTGAAGGCCAGCAGCTCGTTGTCCTTGAGCTCGGTGATGTCGACCTCGGGCTGGCCGAGCGGGTTCAGCTCACCCTCGTTGACCGCCTCGGTGTAGAACTTCGGGAGCGCGTCGTTGACGGCCTCCTCCAGCACGGCGCCGCGGCCGAACCGCTGGTCGATGACACGGGCCGGGATCTTACCCTTGCGGAAGCCGGGCACCGTGACCTGCTGGTTGATCTTCTTGTACGCCGCGTCGAGGCTGGGCTTGAGCTCCTCGAAGGGCACCTCGACAGTGAGCCGAACCCGGGTCGGGTTCAGGGTCTCCACGGCGCTCTTCACGGTTCGGTCTCCTTGGGGCTGACTTCTTGGTGTTCTGCTGCGTTGCCGTCGTGCGTTTCAGCGGATCGCGCCCGGCAGAGAAAGTCACAGACGACGCAGCTTGCATAGTAACCGCACGCATGACGCGGCCCACAATGCGATCTTGCGCTCATGACAAACGTGATGGTGGTCGGGGTGGCCGGATTCGAACCGACGACCTTCCGCTCCCAAAGCGGACGCGCTACCAAGCTGCGCCACACCCCGCCGGTGCGACACGTAGGGTACATGCCCGCGCAGGCCCCGGCTGCCGCTTTTTCGACTGGTGGGCAAGGGTGTGCGGGATGTGGTGCGGACCCGCTACGATGCTTCCCGTGCCGCGGGTCGAGCGATCACGCTCAGCGGTCGCGCCCGGGACATCCGGCGAGGCGGCGGCACAGGCGGGCGTAGCTCAATGGTAGAGCCCCAGTCTTCCAAACTGGCTACGCGGGTTCGATTCCCGTCGCCCGCTCCATGCCTCATGGCCCGGTTGCTCGGGGTTTCTCCCGGCGCCGGGCCGTATGCGTTTCTCAGGTCCTGACCTTACGCGGGGTCCGGGACCCGTCTCATGGACCCCGGGGGTCCTTCGGGTCAGATGTCGATTTCGCTGATCGAGTGCGTCACCGAGTCGAGGAAGTCCTGGATGTTCGGCGCCAGGTCGGACGATGCGAGCAAGAAGCCGAAGAGCGCCGCCACGAGAGCCGGCCCCCAGGTGATCTTGCCGTTGCGCACCATCAGCACAAGGATGATGCCCACCAGCACCACCAAAGACACAGATATGACCACGCCTGATCACACACCCTCGGTCGCTACGCATCTCACCGGCCCGGAAGCACGCGACCTCGCACACCCCCGCAACACCATCGTGCCATCAACTCCCGCCGCGCTGGAGCCGCGTGGCGGGAACCGCAGGCCCGTCGCCCCGCAGCTCATCTACCCACTGAGGGGCCCGTCGATGCGGCGCCGGACGAGCCCGGCACTCGTGAGGCCGCCCACAATTCGAGGACCTGCCCGACGATCAGAATTGGACTTGATCACATAGTCCGGCGGGAAATTCCAAATGTGCGGCGAGCCCGTTTCCACGAGTCGGCGCGTAACGACAAAGCACCAATGAACCAGACATTCCGCCAGAGCCGCCTGCGGGTCATATGTCGCCATTTAAGCGGGATGAAACCCGACAGATCGGGCACCCTGAGGGCGCCATGCGGTCCGCTCGGATCGCTTTGTCGACTTAGCCTGCACAGATGTATGCGTCTGCCATGTATGTGATAGGCAACAAAGAACTGAACGAGGTTTTACGCAATAGAGGTTTCGGGGCTATCGTGCCTCAGATGTTCCACACTGCCATCACTCCCCGGCGCGCAGTGTGGTCCCGGGTTCTCTCCCCCAGTTCATGGTGGGAGGGCCTGTGACCAACTCCCTGCGCCCGCACGGTTATCAGCGGGCCCCGCTCCCCCCGGCCCGGGAGGCGGAGCCCACTCCCCCCACACCGCACCGCGACACAGCAGGGCATCAGACGGGTCCGCCGACCGCCCCGACCGGGTCCAAGCCCAAACAGCGGGACGCGTTCTTCGACAACGCCAAGTACCTCGCGATCGTCCTGGTCGCCATGGGCCATTCGTGGGAGCCGCTGACGGACTACAGCCGGACCGCCGAAGCGCTCTACATGACGCTCTACACGTTCCACATGCCGGCGTTCATCCTCATCTCCGGCTACTTCTCGCGCAGCTTCGACATGCGGCCCGACCGGCTCAAGCGGCTCATCACCGGTATCGCGGTGCCGTATCTGGTCTTCGAGATCGCGTACACCTTCTTCAAGCGCTGGGCGGACGACGACCCCACGTACGACTTCAGCCTGCTGGACCCGTGGTACCTCACCTGGTTCCTGATCGCGCTGTTCGTCTGGCGGATGACCACCCCGATCTGGAAAATCATCCGCTGGCCCATCCCGCTCTCGCTGGCCATCGCGACGCTCGCCTCGGTCTCCCCCGACATCGGTGACGACCTCGATCTGCAGCGGGTGCTGCAGTTCCTGCCGTTCTTCGTGGTCGGGCTGCAGATGAAGCCGGAGCACTTCCAGAAGCTGCGCGGGCGCCGGATGCGGATCCTGGCCCTGCCGGTGTTCGCCTGCTCGTTCGTGTTCGCCTACTGGGCGGGCCCCCGGATGAACTCGGCGTGGTTCTACCGCCGCGACAGCGTTCAGGAGCTGGCCGCGGCGCCGTGGACCGGGCCGGTGATGACTCTCGCGCTCTTCGGCTGCTCGATGGTGCTGGTCTTCTGCTTCTTCGCCTGGGTGCCGCGGCGCCGGATGTGGTTCACCGCCCTGGGCGCCGGAACCCTGTACGGATATCTGCTGCACGGCTTCCTCGCCAAGGGCTCCCGCTTCTGGGGCTGGTACGACGAGAACCCGTGGACGCATGAGCCGCTGGGCGAGATCGTCGTCACCATCGTCGCCGCGACCGTGATCACGCTGCTGTGCACCCTGCCCGTACAGCGCGCCTTCCGGTTCGTGATGGAGCCGAAGATGATCTGGGCCTTCCGGAAGGACCCGGCCGACCAGGCCCGTAAGCGCACCACCACGGCGGCCTGACCGCCTCGTATCCGAGCGGCAGCCCGCCCGACCCGAGCACGGCACAAGGCCGCGCCAGGACCGTCGTACACGGCCCCGGCGCGGCCTTCGCCGTCTCCGGCCTCCCGTCCCCCCGCCTCAGCCGGCCCGGCCGCGGCGGAGCACCGCCCGGGCGGGCAGCCCCGTCGCGAGCAGGCCCAGCGCCACCGCGGCGCCCGCGAACCCCCCGTACGTCAGCGGCGGCAGATACGGGCCCTCGCCGGTCAGGCCGCGCACCATCGGGACGAGCGTCGCCAGCGCGATCGCCGTGCCGAGCACGACCCCCGCGATCACCACCAGCAGCGCCTCCCAGCGCACCATCCCCAGGACCTGCCGCCGCGTCGACCCGATCAGCCGCAGCATGCCCAGCTCCCGGCGGCGGTCCAGGACGGTCATCACCAGCGTGTTGGCGGCGGCGACGGCCGCGAAGCCGCCGAGGACCGCGGCCATGACGGTGTTGGCCCAGACGTTGAGCTCGTCCTCCTTGTCCCGGGCCGCCGCATAGCCGCCGGGTCCGGTGACCTCGCCGAGGGGGCGGAGCCCTGCCGCGACGGCCGCCGGGTCGGCGCCCTTGCCGTCCCGTACCAGCACATGGCTGTCGAAGGCCGAGGTCACATGGGTGGCCAGCGCCGCGCGGGGCAGTGTGACCGCCGCCAGGCCCAGCCCCCGCCCGTACGTCGCGACGACCTTCGGCGCGACGGCCGTGCCGTCCGGCAGGTGCAGCCGGAGCCGGTCGCCGACCTTCACATGCGCCGCGGATGCCAGGCTCGCGTCCACGGCCACCGTGCCGCGGCCCAGCCCGTCCAGGCTGCCCGTACGGACGTCGAGGTCCTGGACCGCCGCCAGGTCGCGGCCGGTCCCGGAGACGCCCTGCGCCGACGCGTTCTCCAGCCACGCACCGTCGCCCGAGCCCCTGGGCACCAGGACGCCGGTGCGCAGCACCCCGACCGCCGACGCCACTCCCCGGACGGAGCCGGCGCGGGCCACGGCGTCGGCGGGCAGACCGCCGGGCGCGGAGAGGACGTGGTCGGCGACGAGGCCCGCGCGCCGCTGCCCGTCCGTCGCATGGGCCTCACTGGTGTGCATGAACACCAGCGTCGAGGCGAAGGCCATGGCGAGCACGAGCGGGGTGATCGCCGAGGCCAGGCGGCGGGCGTTGGCCCAGGCGTTGGCGGCGGCCAGGGCGGCCGGGGCCCGGCCCGCCCGCAGCGGCAGGCCGACCAGCCAGGCGCAGCCGCGGGCGACGAACGGGCCGAGCAGCCCGACGGCCAGCATGAACAGCATCACCACGCCCAGCGCGGCGTTGGCCGCGTCGTCCCCCGACGCCGCGGCCGCCACGCCCGTCAGCACACCGCCGCCGGCCAGGGCCGCGATGCCCAGCAGCGTGCGGATCACCCCCGGGCGGAACGGCTCGGCCGCCGCCTCGCCGAGCGCCTGGCCCGGCTTGATCCGCGCCGGTCTGCGGGCGGCCGCCAAGCCCGCGAGCAGCGCGGCGAGCAGCCCCGCGCCGACCGCGCTGACCAGCGGGATCCAGGAGACCGCGAGCTCCACCCCGGCCGGGATCGCGCCCCGGTCCCGGAGTTCTCCGAACCACCAGTGCGCCAGCGCCATACCGGGCAGCGTGCCGAGCGCGCCCGCGAGCGGGGCGACCAGCAGCGCCTCGGTGGCGATGGACCGGCGGATCTGGCGCGGGGTGGCGCCGACCGCACGCAGCAGCGCGATCTCGCGGCCGCGCTGGCCGATGGAGAGCGCGGTGGTACCGGCAGTGGTGAAGATCGCGACCATGGTGGCGATTCCGCCGAAGGAGCCCCCGATGCCCTCCAGCACCTCCTTGGCCCCGTCGAGACCGGGCTCCTGGGCGGCGCCGCGCCCGTCGCCGGTGTGCACACGGGCGGCGGGCACCGCCTTGAGGGCGCGTTCGAGGTCGGCCGCCAGGGCGCCGGGTGAGGTGCCGGGTCCGGGGCGGACGAGGACGGCGTCGACGGTGCCGGGGTGGCCGGACAGGGTCCCCGCCTGGGGGTCGGTGAACCAGACGGCGGGCCCGGAGTCCTGGGCGTCGCCCGTACGGGTGATACCGACGACCCGGAAGCGGTGGTCCCCGTCGGCCGCGGTCAGGGTGACGCGGCCGCCCACGCGTACGTGCGCCGCGCGGGCTGCGGCCGGGTCCAGTACGACCTCGCCCTTCCGCGGGGCCGCGCCGGAGCCGAGTGCGACCCCGGTGAAGGGGGCCGAGCCCCAGCCATGGGCGGTCCAGGAGGCGCCGCCGCCCTGGACCGGGAAGCTCCAGTCGGGCGCGGCGGCGACGCCCTGCGTGCGGGCGGCCGTGGCGACGAGCGAGGCGTCGAGGCGGACCCGGTCGGGGGCGGGTTCCGACTCGTCCCGGTCCCCCACGCGCTGTTCCGCGGCGACCACGACCGGGGCGCTCGCATAGCGCCCGGGCGGCACCGTGGCCCGGAGCCCGGACTCCAGCAGGATCCCGCAGGCCGACACGATCGCGGCGGCCAGCATCAGGGCGATGAACGTGCCCGCGAAGGCGGCGGGCTTGAAGCGGACGGCGGCACGGGCAAGACCGTTGCCCAGCAGCCTCATGGGACGATCTCCCCGCACGAGGGCACCACGGCGGGCGCACCGGCCGGCACGCTCGCCGTACGGATCGGCATACCAGGCACGTCGGCGGCCGTACGGGCCGTGAGGCGGGCCATCCGGGCGGCGATCTCCTGGGCGGGGGCGCGCGTCATGCGGTCGGCGAGGGAGCCATCGGCGAGGAAGAGCACGCGGTCGGCGTAGCTCGCGGCCACCGGGTCGTGCGTGACCATGACGACGGTCGCGCCGAGCGCGTTCACGGCCTGCCGCAGCAGTCCGAGCACTTCGGCGGCGGTGCCGGTGTCGAGGGCGCCGGTCGGCTCGTCGGCGAAGACGACGTCGGGGCTGGTGACGAGCGCGCGGGCGATCGCCACCCGCTGCTGCTGCCCGCCGGAGAGCCGGCCCGGGAGGCGCCTGGCGTGCTCGTGCAGCCCCACCTGGGCGAGCACGGCCCGGGCCCGGGCGCGGTCGGGGCGCGCGCCCGCGAGCCGCATCGGCAGCACCACGTTCTGCTCCACGGTGAGCGAGGGCAGCAGGTTGAAGGACTGGAAGACGAAGCCGAGGCGGCTGCGGCGCAGCGCGGTGAGCTTGTTCTCGCTCATGCCGGTGATCTCCGTACCGCCGAGCCGGACCGAACCCGCGGTCGGCCGGTCGAGGCCGGCGGCGCACTGCAGGAACGTGGACTTGCCGGAACCCGAGGGGCCCATCACGGCGGTGAAGCTCCCCCGGGGGAGGGTGAGGTCGATACCGCGCAGGGCGTGCACGGCGCGCGAGCCGCGCCCGTACTGGCGCCGCACACCACGCAGTTCGACGGCGACGCCCTGCGCGCCGCCGATCGCCTCCCGCCCCGCCTCCCGGCGCTCCGCGCGCCGTTCTTCGCGCCGCTTCCGCAGCCGCATGGTCTCCGCCCTTCCGAGGTCGTTGTCGATGCCTCGAACGTACGGATCAGCGGGGTGCCTGAGCCATGACGGCTGCCGCCGTTTCCGGGGTGGGGCTATCCCCCGTCTGTCCCCCGCCGCCTGCCTCCCGCTGCCCGTCCCCGGCCATGGCGCCGCGGGGCAGCAGGCCGGGAAAGGGCCCGTCGCGGCCCTGGGACGGCCCTGAGAGCCCCTGGCAGGGGCGGAAGGCACCCGGGGGCCCGGAGGGGGTGGAAGCGCCGGGCTACTGGCGGCAGATCAGCAGCAGCGCCCGGTCGTCGTTGACGTCCTTGGCGACCGTCTCGATCAGATGCCATGCCGCGCCGTGGAAGTTGGACGCCACATAGCGGTCGGCCTCGCCGGTCAGGCGGTCGATGCCTTCGCTGATGTCGCGGTCGGCGGTCTCGACGAGGCCGTCGGTGAAGAGCATCAGGACGTCGCCGGGGCGCAGCGTGCCCTTCGTGGGGTCGAACTGGGCGCCGTCGTAGACGCCGAGCAGCGGGCCGTCGGCGGTCTTCTCCTCCCATTTGCCGGTGCCCGCGCTCAGCTGGAGCGCGGGCAGATGTCCGGCGGAAAAGAGCTCGAAATCGCCGCTGTCGAGGTCGAGTACGAGGTGGATGGAGGTCGCGAAGCCCTCGTCCCAGTCCTGGCGCAGCAGATAGCCGTTGGCGGCCGGGAGGAAGCCATGGGGCGGCAGGGAGCCGAGGAGGCCGCCGAAGGCGCCGGACAGCAGAAGGGCGCGGGAGGCCGCGTCCATGCCCTTGCCGGAGACGTCGGTGAGGACGACTTCGAGGGTGCGGCCGCCGTTCGTACGGGCCGCGACGACGAAGTCGCCCGAGAAGGACTGCCCGCCGGCCGGGCGCAGCGCCATCTCACGGTGCCAGCCGCCGGGCAGACCGGGCAGCTTGCTCTGTACGCGGATGCGTTCGCGCAGGTCGAACAGCATGGTGCCGCCGCGCCGCCAGGGCACCCCGACACGGCTACGGAACTGGGCGATGAGCAGGCCGAAGAAGCCGACGGCCGCGACGACCAGGATGGTGCCCGGGGTGACCCGGTCGGAGGTGTCCTGCTGGGTGTAGGGGCCGAGGATGGCGGATTCGATGATGAGGGCGGTGGCCGCCGCCCCGTAGAGCGCGAGGAGGCTGGCCGGGCGCAGCACCAGGCCGCCCGCGACGATGGGCAGCACGAGGGCGGCGGGGGCGCACCAGTCGGGCTGGGCGATGGTGCCGAAGGCGATGGCCGGGACGGAGAGCAGCAGCACGATGAGGGCGAGCCGGTCCGAGCCGCCGCCGCGGAAGTAGTCGACCCCGGCTTTGCGCACGCCAGTGCGAGCCCGGTGCAGCGCTTTGCGCAGCCGGGCCGTTGGAGTGTCTACGCCGCCAGTCATTGCATCGGGACCCTACCCACCCGTTCGGACGCGCGTCGATTCGTGGCGCGTCGAACCACCCACCGGAGTGGGCAATCGTAAGCGAAATTCGTTCGCCTGTGCCGGAATCCGCTGCTAGGGATGGGAATATGACGATGGAGCTGCGTGTGCTCGACCCATCCCACTGGGACGAGTGGTACGAGACGTTGATGCTCGCCTTCGGCGGGGCCCAGGTGTCGCCGGAGGAGCGCGCCCTGGACCGCGATTTGACCGAATGTGAGCGTTCGATCGGGGCGTGGGACGGCGAGGAGATCGTCGGGACGGCGGGGCTGTTCAGCTTCCGGCTGTCGGTGCCGGGCGGCGCCGTGGTACCGGCGGCCGGGGTCACGACGGTCGGTGTGCAGCCGACGCACCGCAGGCGCGGGGTGCTGCGCGCCATGATGCGCCGCCTGCTGGACGACGTACGCGCCGCGGGCGAGCCGCTGGCGGTGCTGACCGCGTCGGAGCCGCAGATCTACGGCCGGTTCGGCTTCGGCGAGGCCACCCGGGCCGCGCTCGCCGAGATCGACACCGCGCGGGTGGGCCTGACCGTCCCGGAGGGGACCGACGAGGTTGTTCTGCGCGCCGTGGCGTCCGAGGCCGCGCTGGAGGCGTGTGAGGCGGTCTACGCCCGTCTGGTGACCGCCCGGCCGGGGATGCTGGAGCGGCGCCCGGGCTGGGAGCGCAAGCCGCTGCTCGACCCGCCGAGCGAGCGCGCGGGCGCCTCGCCGCTGCGGTGCGTACTGGCCGAGCGGGACGGTGAGGTCACCGGTTATGTGCGCTTCGCGGTCAACCCGGACTGGGACCTGGCCGTACCGAAGGGCGTGGTGATCGTGCGCGATCTGGAGGCCCTGGACCCGGCGTCCCGCGGCGCACTGTGGCGCTTTCTCTTCGATATCGACCTGACCTGCAAGATTCGCATCGGTCGCCGACCGGTCGACGATCCGTGGCAGCACATGGTCTCCGATATCCGGCGCTGCCAGATCCTGCTGCGCGACGACCTGTACGTGCGCCCGGTGGACGTCGGCGCGGCGCTCGAGGCGCGGACGTACGCCCTGCCGGTGGATGTGGTCCTGGAGGTCACCGACGCCTTCTGCCCATGGAACGAGGGGCGCTGGCGGCTGACCGGGGACGCCAAGGGCGCGAGCTGTGAGCGGACGTCGGACGAGCCCGGGCTGCGGCTGGACGTACGGGAGTTGGGCGCGGCGTACCTCGGCGGGACCTCGCTGTCCGCGCTGGCGGGCGCCGGCCGCGTGCAGGAGCTGCGCCAGGGCGCGCTGGCGGAGGCGTCGGCCGCCTTCCGCAGCGATATCGCGCCCTGGCTCCCGCACACCTTCTGACCGCGCCCGCGAGCCTGCGGGGCCCACGGGGCCTAATGGCGCTGACAGTTCGGGCACCAGAACAGATTGCGGTTGGCGAGGTCCGCGGTGCGCACCTCGCCGCCGCAGATATGGCAGGGCTGTCGGTCCCGGCGGTAGACGTAGACCTCGCCGCCGTGGTCGTCGACGCGCGGCGGGCGGCCCATCGCCTCGGGGGTGTGCTCGGGGCGGACCGTGTCGATCCGGTTGTTCCGTACGCCCTCGCGCATCAGCGCCACCAGATCCGCCCAGATCGCGTCCCATTCGGCGCGGCTCAGATCGCGGCCCGCACGGTACGGGTCGATGCCGTGCCGGAACAGGACCTCGGCGCGGTAGACGTTGCCGACCCCCGCGACCACCTTCTGGTCGAGCAGCAGCGCGGCCACGCTGGTGCGGCTGCGGGAGACCCGGGCCCAGGCGCGGTCCCCGTCGTCCGAGGGGCGCAGCGGGTCCGGGCCGAGCCGGTCGTGCACCGCCCGCTTCTCGTCGTCGGTGATCAGCGCGCAGGCGGTCGGGCCCCGCAGGTCCGCGTACGCCTCCTTGGTGGCCAACCGCAGCCGTACGGTGTCGGTGGGCGGCGGGGCGGGGGCCGGACCGAGGCCCACCTTGCCGAACAGGCCGAGGTGGACATGGACCCAGCCGGTCGCCGGGAAGCCCAGGAAGAGGTGCTTGCCGTGGGCCTCGGCGTGCTCCAGCACCTGCCCGTCGATCAGCGCCGCGCCGTCGGCGAACTTCCCCTGCGGGCTGCTGGCGCGTACGGGCCGGCCGCCGAACAGCTCACTGTGGTCGGCGGCCAGCCGGTGGATGGTGTGCCCTTCGGGCATCAGGCCATCAGCCCTGCTGCGGGTGGTGGGCGGGGATCGGCGGCAGCTCGCCGGTGGCCTCGTACGCCGAGAGCATCTCGATGCGCCGGGTGTGACGCTCCTCACCCGAGTACGGGGTGTTCAGGAAAATCTCGACAAACTTGGTCGCCTCGTCCTGCGTGTGCATCCGGGCGCCGACGCTGATCACATTGGCGTTGTTGTGCTCACGGCCGAGTTCGGCGGTCTGCTCGCTCCAGGCCAGCGCTGCGCGCACACCCTTGACCTTGTTGGCGGCGATCTGCTCGCCGTTCCCGGAGCCGCCGATCACGATGCCGAGGCTGTCCGGGTCGGCCGCGGTCCGCTCGGCGGCACGCAGGCAGAACGGCGGGTAGTCGTCCTGGGCGTCGTAGATGTGGGGCCCGCAGTCGACGGGCTCGTGGCCGGCCGCCCGAAGCCAGTCAACTAGGTGGTTCTTGAGTTCGAAACCGGCATGGTCGGAGCCGAGGTACACGCGCATGCCCCGAGTGTGACACGGCCGTGTGGTCGCCACCGCCCGGGGTACGAGTTGCGGAAGCCCTCCGTAGCACCAACGAAACCCAGAGAAACCTCGGGTAACAATCCGGAATCAAAGGTTCAGTTGATCGTGCCCCTGAGTTTCACTGGCGTCGCTCGTCACCCGAGAGCAAAGGATCGAGCATGAGCGCACAACCTGCGACCAATACGGCCGAGGCGACGGCCGGATCCTCCGGCCCAGGTGCCCCGAACGACGGCCTCAAGGCCGGTCTCAAGAACCGCCATCTGTCGATGATCGCGATCGGCGGGGTGATCGGCGCCGGGCTGTTCGTCGGCTCCGGCGCCGGTATCGCCAAGGCCGGGCCCGGCATCCTCATCTCGTACGCGCTGGTCGGCCTGATGGTCGTCCTGGTGATGCGGATGCTCGGCGAGATGGCCGCCGCCAACCCCTCCTCGGGTTCCTTCTCCGCCTACGCCGACCGGGCGCTCGGCCGCTGGGCCGGATTCTCCATCGGCTGGCTCTACTGGTTCTTCTGGGTGGTGGTGCTGGCGGTCGAGGCGACCGCGGGCGCCGAGATCCTCGAGGGCTGGATGCCGGATGTGCCGCAGTGGGGCTGGGCACTGATCGTGATGGTGGTGCTGACCGCGGCCAACCTGGTCTCGGTCTCCTCCTACGGCGAGTTCGAGTTCTGGTTCGCCGGGATCAAGGTCGTCGCGATCGCCGCGTTCATCGTGGTGGGCGGGCTGGCCGTGTTCGGAGTGCTGCCCGGCTCGGACAACGAGGGGGCGGGCTTCGCGCACCTCACCGACCACGGCGGGTTCCTGCCGCACGGCCCGGGGGCGATTCTCACCGGTGTGCTGCTGGTCGTCTTCTCCTTCATGGGCAGCGAGATCGTCACCCTCGCCGCCGGTGAGTCCGCCGACCCGCAGCGGGCGGTGACCAAGGCGACCAACAGCGTGATCTGGCGTGTCGCCGTCTTCTACCTGGGCTCCATCTTCGTCGTGGTGACCCTGCTGCCGTGGAACGACCCGGGGATCGCGGACAAGTCGAAGGGCAGCTACGTCGCCGCGCTCAACTCGATCGGCATCCCGCACGCGGGCCAGGTCATGAATGTGATCGTGCTGACCGCCGTGCTGTCCTGTCTGAACTCCGGCCTCTACACCGCCTCCCGGATGGCCTTCTCGCTCGGCCGGCGCGGGGACGCGCCGGCCGCCTTCGCGAAGACCACCTCGCGCGGGGTGCCGCAGACCGCGATCCTCGGATCGGTCGTCTTCGGCTTCGTCGCGGTCTGGTTCAACTACCAGTGGCCGGACACGGTCTTCCAGTTCCTGCTGAACTCCTCGGGCGCGGTCGCGCTGTTCGTCTGGCTGGTGATCTGCTTCACCCAACTGAGGATGCGCGGAATCATCCTGCGCGAGAACCCGGACAAACTGGTCGTCCGGATGTGGCTCTTCCCGTATCTGACCTGGGCGACGATCGCGATGATCTCGTTCGTGCTGGTCTACATGCTCACCGACAAGGACGGACGCGAGCAGGTGCTGCTGTCCGCGGCGGTGGCCGTGGTGGTCGTGGCCTTCTCGCTGATCCGCGACCTGCTCCCCGGGGCCCGGAGCGAGGGCGCCACGGAGGGCGCCGACAGCAAGTCGAAGGAATCGGTGCTCCCTTAGGGGCGTCCTCAGGGGCGTCCTCAGGGGCGTCCTCAGGGGCATCTCTCCCCACCGCATGACTCAGGCGCCGGACGAGCCATCTCGTCCGGCGCCTGAGTGCGTACGGGAGCGGGGCGAACCCCCGCGCGAAGCCCCTCAGCCTCGGCGGCCGATCAGCTTCCAGGCGGTGGGCAGCGCGCCCATGGCCAGTGCGGCCTTCAGGGCGTCGCCGATCAGGAACGGCGTGAGGCCCGCGGCTACCGCCTGGCCGAGGGAGATGTCCGCGGCCAGCGCGAGGTAGGGGACGCCGACGGCGTAGATGATCGCCGAGCCGACCGCCATGGTGCCCACCGTGCGCAGCACCCCGCGGTCCCCGCCGCGCCGGGCCAGCGCGCCCACCGCGGCCGAGGCGAGCAGCATGCCCAGCACATAGCCGAAGGACGGCATCGCGGCGCCCGAGCTGCCCTCGGCGAACCACGGCAGGCCCGCCATGCCGAGGAGGGTGTACAGCGCGAGGGAGAGGAAGCCGCGCCCGGCGCCGAGCGAGGTGCCGACCAGCAGCGCGGCGAAGGTCTGGCCGGTCACCGGGACCGGGGAGCCGGGGACGGGCACGGAGAGCTGCGCGGCGAGGCCGGTGAGCGCGGCGCCGCCGACGACCAGGGCCGCGTCCCGGGCCAGAACCTGCCGGGAGGAGGGGGCGGACGAGGCGGCCGGCCGGGCCCGGCGGGCCGGGAAGATCACGTCCGCGAGGACCGTACCCGGGTGGACGGTGGCGGCAGAAGCGGTGCTCATCGGCGGTTCTCCGAGGTGAAAGGCGGTGTGGGACACGGTGACGGTACCCGGGGGCAGGTCCGCGATCACGGTCGGCGGGCGACAAAGCCGCACCGGCCCGCTTGGAGACTTCCGGCAGTCGGCTGCCGGGCGATGGAGTGGGTACGCAGCGTCACATGAGCGTCCGATATTCAGACATCTTGCGGCCGAATGTTGTTGTGAGCGGACACCGCCCTCACACTGAGGGCGTTTTGCCCCCAGCAGCACCCCCGTACTCGCACCCCCTCATGTAATGGACACCACAGACCCATGAACCGGACACCCGCGTCCTCCGCGTCCTCCGCGCAGGAGCGCGACGCCGAGGCGGTCGGCACCGGCCGGGCCGGCGGCGCGCCGCTGTCCCACGGCCTCAAGCAGCGCCATCTGTCGATGATCGCCCTCGGGGGCGTGATCGGCGCGGGCCTGTTCGTCAGCTCCGGCACCGGCATCGCGGCCGCCGGGCCGTCGATCGTGATCGCGTATGCGCTGTCCGGCCTGCTCGTGATGCTCGTGATGCGCATGCTCGGTGAGATGTCGGCGGCCAACCCGGCCTCCGGCTCCTTCTCCGTACACGCCGAGCGGTCGATCGGGCCGTGGGCCGGGTTCACCGTGGGGTGGACGTTCTGGGTGCTGCTGTGCGTGGGCATCGCGGCCGAGGCGATCGGCGCGGCGGGGATCATGGTGAAGTGGTTCCCTGGCACCGAGTCCTGGATGTGGGTCGCCCTGTTCATGGTGATCTTCTGCGGGACGAACCTCGCGGCCGTCGGCAACTTCGGCGAGTTCGAGTTCTGGTTCGCCGCGCTGAAGATCACCGCGATCTCGCTCTTCCTGGTCCTGGGCGTGCTGGCCATCCTCGGCGTGCTCCCCGGCACCGACGCCCCGGGCGCCGCCAACCTCACCGGGACCCATGGCTTCCTGCCCAACGGCCTCGACGGCCTCGTCCTGGGCCTGCCGGCCACCGTGTTCGCGTACGGCGGTCTCGAGACGGTCACCATCGCGGCGGCGGAGTCCGAGCATCCGGTCCGGGGGGTCGCGAGCGCGGTGCGCACCGCGATGTGGCGGATCGCGGTGTTCTACGTGGGCTCGATGCTGGTCGTGGTCACCCTGATCCCGTGGAACGACCCGTCGGTCGTCACCGACGGCCCGTACGTGGCCGTGCTCGAGCACCTCGACATCCCGGCGGCAGGTCAGCTGATGAACGTCATCGTGCTGGTGGCCCTGCTCTCCGCGATGAACGCCAACATCTACGGCGCCTCCCGCATGGCGTACTCGCTCGCGGCGCGCGGCGAGGGGCCGTCCGTCCTCGGCGGGGTCAGCGGCGGGGTGCCCCGGGCGACCGTGGTCGCCTCCTCCACCTTCGGATTCTTCGCGGTGCTGCTGAGCTACTGGTGGCCGGACACCATCTTCAAGTGGCTGCTCAACATGGTCGGCGCGGCCGTGCTGATCGTGTGGGGCTTCATCGCGGTCTCGCAGCTGAGGATGCGCCGGCGGCTGGAGCGCGAGACGCCCGACAAGCTGGTGGTGAAGATGTGGCTGTTCCCGTATCTGACGTGGGTGGCGCTGGCCGGGACGGTCGTCGTACTGGCGCTGATGACCCGCGAGTCCGACACCCGCACCCAGCTGTACTTCTCGGCCGGGCTGACGGCGGCGCTCGCGGTGGTCGGATACGTACGGCAGCGGTTGGCGGCGGCGCGGAGCTGACCACACCCGCCTGACCCGACCCAGCCCGACCCGAAGGCCCCCGCGCGACCGTGTCGCGCGGG
>NZ_JBSFMM010000191.1:0-22110 GCF_053599555.1 Streptomyces sp. NPDC000941 | reverse complement strand
GCGCGCCCGGCCTGGCCCACGCCGCGGGGCCGCCCGGCGCGCCGGCCGGGGCCAAAGCCGCGCCGGCCGGGGCCAAGGCCGAGCCGTACCGCAATCCGCTGGTCCTGCAGCGGGCCGATCCGCATATCGTCAAACACACCGACGGCTACTACTACTTCACCGCCACCGCACCCGAGTACGACCGCATCATCCTGCGCCGCTCCAGAACCCTCCAGGGCCTGTCCACCGCCGCCGAGTCGGTGATCTGGAGGAAGCACACCAGCGGCGACATGGGCGCGCACATCTGGGCGCCGGAGATCCACTTCATCGACGGCAAGTGGTACGTCTACTTCGCCGCGGCACCGGCCAACGACGTCTGGAAGATCCGGATGTGGGTGCTGGAGAACGCGAGCGCCAACCCTTTCACCGGGACCTGGACCGAGAAGGGCAGGATAACCACCCCGCTGGACTCCTTCTCCCTCGATGCCTCCACCTTCGTCCACCGGGGCACCCGCTATCTCGTCTGGGCCCAGTCCAATCCGGCCGTCGGCAACAACTCCAGCATCTACCTCGCCCGGATGGCCAACCCATGGACCGTCACCGGCCCACAGATGGAGATCTCACGCCCGACGTACGACTGGGAGACCCGCGGCTACAAGGTCAACGAGGGACCCTCGGTCCTCCAGCGGAACGACAAGGTCTTCCTGACCTACTCCGCCAGCGCCACCGACAGCAACTACTGCATGGGGCTGCTGACCGCCTCCGCGAGCAGCGACCTGCTGGGCCCCGCGTCCTGGGCCAAGAGCCCGACGCCGGTCTTCACCAGCAATGACACCACCAAGCAGTACGGTCCGGGGCACAACTCCTTCACCGTCGCCGAGGACGGCCGCACCGACGTCCTCGTCTACCATGCGCGCCAGTACAAGGACATCACCGGCGATCCGCTGCACGACCCCAACCGCCACACCCGCGTCCAGACCCTGCGCTGGAAGGTCGACGGCACCCCGGACTTCGGCATCCCGGTGGCCGACGCGCCCGTACGCAAGGCGAAGGCGACGTCGCGGTACACCATGACCGCGTTCACCAACAGCAGCGAGTCCAACATGTACGTCTACGACTCGCCGGACGCGCTGGCCTACACGCTGCTCAAGGGCCCGGCGTACACGCCCCCGGCCCAGCTGATCCGCGACCCCAGCGTCATCAAGCACACCGACGGCTACTACTACATCGTCTACACCACCAACTGGACCGGGAACACCATCGGCTTCGCGCGCAGCCGCGACCGGGTCAACTGGACCTTCGTACGCGACCACACCCTCCCAGTGGCCGGTCTGGAGCGCACCTGGGCGCCCGAGTTCTTCGTGGACACCAATGGCAGCGTCAACGTCATCGTCTCACTGGACACCACGTCCACCTCCGGCCAGACCTTCCGGCCGCATCTGCTCACCGCCACCAACGCCGCGCTGTCCTCGTGGACCACCCCGAAGCCGATCACCGGCCTGGACACCGCCAACTACATCGACACCTTCGTCGTCCGCTACGCCGGTCAGTACCACGCCTTCACCAAGCAGGAGACGACGAAGTACATCGAGTACGCGACGGCCACCAGCCTCGGCGGGCCGTACACCTTCCGCGGCACCGGCGACTGGGCGGGCTGGGGCAGTTGGCGCGAGGGGCCCGCGCTGGTCCATCTGGACAGCGGCGCCTGGCGTATCTACTTCGACGGCTACGCGGACCACAAGTACTACTACAGCGACAGCCTCGACGGATTCCGGACCTGGACCCCGATCAGGGAGCTGCCCGGCCTCTCCGGATTCGCCCGCCACTTCACCGTCCTGAAGGAGAGTGTGTGATGCCCGCCCCGAAGACGAGGCGCCCGCGTCTCTGGACGCTCGTGGTCGCGGTGTGCGCGGCCCTGCTGGCCCCGCTGCTGTGCGCGTCCGGCGCCCAGGCCGCCCCCGTGACCGTCCTCAACGCGACACAGTTCGCCACCACCTCGGGCGATCCGGTGCACGCCCACGGCGGGGGAGCGATCAAGGTCGGCGCGTACTACTACTGGTTCGGCGAGAACCGCAACGCGGACAACACCTTCCGCTATGTGTCCGCCTACCGCTCGAAGGACCTCAAGAGCTGGGAGTTCCGCAGACACGTGTTGACCCAGGCGACGGACCCCGAGCTGGCGAAGGCCAATATCGAGCGGCCCAAGGTCCTCTACAACCAGCGGACCAAGCAGTTCGTGATGTGGATGCACAAGGAGAACGGCACCGACTACGGCGAGGCGCGCGCCGCGGTCGCCACTTCCCCGACCGTCGACGGCGACTACACCTGGCGGGGCAGCTTCCGGCCGCTGGGCCAGCACATGTCGCGGGACATCACGCTGTTCCAGGACAACGACGGCACGGGCTATATGGTCTCGGCGGCCCGGGAGAACTACGACCTGCAGATCTATCGGCTGACCGACGACTACACAGGTGTGGCGAGCCTGGTGGCCAACCCGTGGCCCGGCGGCCACCGCGAGGCGCCCGCCCTCTTCAAGCGCGGCAACGTCTACTTCATGCTGACCTCCGGCGCCACCGGCTGGAACCCCAACCAGCAGAAGTACGCCACCGCGACCGACCTGGCCGGGCCGTGGACCGAGATGGCGAATATCGGCGACGCGACCGCGTACGGCTCCCAGACCGCGTATGTGCTGCCGGTGCAGGGCGATGGCGCGACGTCCTATCTGTATCTGGGCGACCGCTGGGGCAACTCCTTCGGCGGCAAGGTCAACGACTCCCGCTATGTGTGGCTGCCGCTGTCCTTCCCGACCTCCCGCACGATGACGATGGACTGGTTTCCGCAGTTGGCCATCGACACCGAGGCGGGCACCGTGACCGGCTCCGGCGGGCCGTACCGCACGCTGGTGGCCCGGCACAGCGGTAAGTGTGCCGATATCACCTCGGCCTCGCAGACCGATGGCACCGCGGCCGTGCAGTACACCTGCAACGGCGGCGGCAACCAGCTGTTCTGGTCCAAGGACGCCGGCGGCGGCTACGTCCAGCTGGTCGCCCGGCACAGCTCGCAGTGTCTGACCGTCAGCGGCGGCTCCGCCGACGACGGCGCGAAGGTCGTCCAGTCGGCCTGCGGCGCGGGGGCGAACCAGCAGTGGCAGGCCACGGACACCGGCGACGGATATGTGCGGCTGACCTCCCGGAGCAGCGGCAAGTGTCTGGACGTGGCGGACCAGTCCACCGCGGACAAGGCCGCGATCGTGCAGTGGACCTGTACGGGTGGCGCCAACCAGCAGTGGCGGCGCGGCTGACCGGCCCCACACCCTGTTACCGCTGGGGCTGTTGACTTCCACGGAAGTGCCGGTACCGTCGCCGTGCACAGCATGTCGGACATTGTTCGTAATTTCGAACCTCTGTGAGGGAAGAACATGAACGAACCAGTCGACAGACGGCACTTCCTCGCCACCACGGCCTCCGGTGCCGCGGCCGTCGCGCTCACGGCCGCGGCCGGAGGCACGGCCATGGCCGCCGCCCCTGCCACTTCCACCGGCCCGGCCGCACCGCGAGGCCGGGCACGGGCGCTGACCGGCGTCCGGCCGTTCCCGCTCGGCGCGGTCACCCTGCTGCCGAGCGCCTTCAAGGACAACCAGTCCCGTAACACCGCCTATCTGCGGTACGTCGACATCGACCGACTGCTCCACACCTTCCGGCGGGGCGTCGGCCTGGCGAGCGGCGCCCAGCCGTGCGGCGGCTGGGAGAGCCCGACCACCGAGTTACGCGGCCACAGCACCGGCCATCTGCTGTCCGGGCTCGCCCTCAGCTACGCCAACACCGGCGACACCGCGCTGCTGGACAAGGGCCGCAAGCTGGTCTCCGCGCTCGCCGCCTGCCAGGCGAAGTCCCCGTCGGCAGGCTACGGACAGGGCTATCTCTCGGCCTTCCCGGAGAACTTCTTCGACCGGCTGGAGTCCGGGTCCGGGGTGTGGGCGCCGTACTACACCATCCACAAGATCATGGCCGGGCTCGTCGACCAGCACCGGCTGGCGGGCAACGCCGAGGCCCTGGACGTCGTGCTGCGCCAGGCCGCGTGGGTGGACACGCGCACCGGCCGGCTCGGCTACGACCAGATGCAGCGCGTACTGCAGACCGAGTTCGGCGGCATGAACGAGGTGCTGGCCGATCTGCACGCGATCACCGGCGACACCCGGTGGCTGAGGGTCGCCGAGCGCTTCACCCACGCCCGGGTCTTCGACCCGCTGGCCCGCAACGAGGACCAGCTCGCCGGGTTGCACGCCAACACCCAGATCCCCAAGATGGTCGGCGCCCTGCGGCTGTGGGAACAGGGCCTGGCAAGCCGCTACCGCACCATCGGCGAGAACTTCTGGAAGATCGTCACCGACCACCACACCTATGTCATCGGTGGCAACAGCAACGGCGAGGCGTTCCACGAGCCGGGCGCCATCGCCGCCCAGCTGTCCAACAACTGCTGCGAGAACTGCAACTCGTACAACATGCTCAAGCTCACCCGGCTGATCCACTTCCATGCGCCCGACCGCACCGACCTGCTCGACTACTACGAGCGCACACTCTTCAACCAGATGCTGGGCGAGCAGGACCCCGACTCGGCCCACGGCTTCAACATCTACTACACCGGCCTGGCGCCCGGCGCCTTCAAACAACAGCCGTCCTTCATGGGCACCGACCCCAATCAGTACTCCACGGACTACAACAACTTCTCCTGCGACCACGGCAGTGGCATGGAGACCCAGGCCAAGTTCGCCGACACCATCTACACCTACGCGGACCGCAGCCTGCTGGTGAACCTCTTCATCCCCTCCGAGCTGCGCTGGCAGGAGAAGGGCATCACCTGGCGCCAGACCACCGGCTTCCCCGATCAGCAGACCACCACCCTCACCGTGGCCTCCGGCGCCGCCTCGCTCGAACTGCGTGTGCGCATCCCCGCCTGGGCCACCGGCGCCCGCGCGGCGCTCAACGGCACCACCCTCCCCGACCAGCCGAAACCCGGCAGCCGGCTGGTCATCGACCGCTCCTGGAAGGCCGGCGACCGCGTCGAGGTGACCCTGCCGATGGCGCTGAAGCTCGACCCCACGCCCGACGACCCGGATGTCCAGGCCGTGCTGTACGGGCCGGTCGTGCTCGCCGGGGCATACGGCAACCGCCCCAATATGACCATGCCGCGGCTGGTGAAGGACTCGGTGCGGCAGCAGTCCGGCGCCACGCTCAAGTTCACCGGCACCGCGAGCGGCGAGACCGTCACCCTGCTCCCCGTCGCCCGCGTCCACCACCAGAACTACAACGTCTACTGGCTGACCGGTGAGCCGCCCACCCCGCCGCCCGCCTTCGCCGCCTGGCACCGCTTCGACGAAACCGGCGGGGCCGGCGCCGCCGACGCCACCGGCAACGGCAAGACCGCCACGCTCACCAGCGGCGCCTCCTGGACCACCGGCAGAACGGGCGGCGCGGTCGCGCTGAACGGCACCGACGGATACGTCGCCCTCGCCGACGACCTCCTGGCCGGGGCCACCGCGTACAGCGTGGCGGCCTGGGTCCGGCTGGACGGCCAGGCCGTGGAGTGGTCCCGGATCTTCGACATCGGGACCGGCGTGACCGCCAATATGTTCCTCACCCCGCGCGCCGACTCCGGCAAGCTGCGCTTCGCCATCACCGCGGGCGGAGGCGACGCCGAACAGCGCATCGAGGCGGATCCGCTGCCGACCGGCCAGTGGACCCATGTCGCGGTGGCCTACGGCTCGGGCACCGCCGTGCTGTATGTGAACGGGCGCGAGGTCGGCCGCAACGCGACTGTCACCGTGGAGCCGCGCCACTTCGGCAACCATCTGCGCGCCGCGTACCTCGGCAAGTCCCAGTACCCCGACCCGTACCTCAAGGGCGCGCTCGACGACTTCCGCGTCTACGGCAGGACACTGACCGCGGCGGAGGTCACGACCCTGGCACAATGACCACGATTGACACCGAGGTCGAAGCAGATACGAGCACGACACGAGAACGAGAACGAGAACGAGGACGACGCACATGGTCTATCTCGCCGCCGAGGGCCGCTACGGCTCCATGCAGTACCAGCGCTGTGGCCGCAGTGGCGTGCTGTTGCCGAAGGTCTCCCTGGGCCTTTGGCACAACTTCGGCGACACCCACCCGATCGAGACCCAGCGCGACGTGCTGCGCCGCGCCTTCGATCTCGGGGTCACCCATATCGACCTGGCCAACAACTACGGCCCGCCGCCCGGCAGCGCCGAGTCCAACTTCGGCACGGTCTTCGCCCAGGACTTCCGCCCCTACCGCGACGAGCTGTTCATCGCGAGCAAGGCCGGATATCTGATGTGGCCGGGCCCGTACGGCGAATTCGGCTCGCGCAAGTACCTCCTCGCCAGCCTCGACCAGTCCCTGACCCGGATGGGCCTGGACTACGTCGATGTCTTCTACTCCCACCGCTTCGACCCGGACACGCCCCTCGAAGAGACCATGGGCGCGCTGGACACCGCGGTGCGACAGGGCAAGGCGCTCTACGCGGGCCTGTCCAACTACCCGCCCGAGGCCATCGAGCGGGCCGCCGCCATCCTCAAGGAACTGCGCACCCCGTACCTGATCAACCAGCACCCGTACTCCATCCTGCAGCGCGGGGTGGAGGGCGGGGTGCTGGAGGCATCCGCGCAGGCGGGCGTCGGTGTCATCGCCTTCTCGCCGCTCGCCCAGGGACAGCTCACCGACCGCTACCTCAAGGGGGTGCCCGCCGACTCCCGCATGGCGCTCGGACACTTCCTCAAGCGCGATGTGCTCACCGAGCAGCGGATCTCCCTGCTGCACGCCCTCAACAAGCTCGCCGAAGGCCGTGGCCAGACGCTTGCCCAGATGGCCCTGGCCTGGGTGTTGCGCGACCCGCGCGTGGTGTCCGTGCTGATCGGCGCGAGCAGCGTCGCCCAGCTGGAGCAGAACGTGGCGGTGCTCGACTCGACCGCCTTCACCGACGCCGAACTGGCCGAGATCGACCGGCTCTCGGCCGAGAACGGCGTCGAGATCCCCTGACCGTCCCGGCCGGTGTTCTTCAGCCGGCCGGCTGTCACACGGAGGTGGTGGCCCCGGGCTCGCCGAGCCCGGCGGTCCACTCCTCGACCAGCTCGACCAACGCCTCCCGGCGGTCCTCGTGCAGATAGTGGCCGCACCCCGGCCACGCCTCGACACGGGAGTACGGGTGGGTGAGCGCGGCGCGCTCCCAGTCGGCCGGCGCCTCGTTCGAGTACACACCCAGCACCGGGCAGCGGCGGCGCGCCAGATACTCCCGCGCCGCCGCCCGCGCCCCGAAGGCGTCCGGCGCCAGATACATTCCGTCGCGGCACCGGGCGAGCACGTCCGGGTCCATCGCCGCCATCAGCCGCTCATGGCGCGCCCGCACCCCGGGCGGGGTGTGCGGTCCGAAGGCCCCGCGGACGAACCGCACCGCCCACCCGGCTCCCTCGGCGCGCAGCGCCTCCTGCTCGGCGGGCAGCCGGGCCAGCTCCGCCTCGTCGGCGCCGTACGCCGGGTCCAGTACCACCACGGCCCGTACCAGGGCGGGGTGCTCGACGGCCAGCGCGGTGACGGCCTGCCCGCCCATCGAGTGGCCGACGGCGACGACGGGACCGGTGTCCAGGCGGTGCAGCAGGGCCGCGAGGTCGGCGGCGAAGTCACGCGGTCCGTAAGCCCCGTCGGCGGGCGCGGGGGAGCGGCCGTGGCCGCGCAGGTCCGGGGCGAGCACCCGGTGCCGGCGCGACCACGCGGCCAGGTGCGGTGCCCATTCCCCGGCGTCGCCGCCCCAGCCGTGCACCAGCAGCAGCGGGGGAGCGCCCGTACCGCCCTGGTCGCAGTGGAGCGGCACGGCGGACGGGCGCGTGGTCATGCTGGTTTCCTCCCGGTGGCGGACAGCTGGGGCAGATCCTGCCAGAAAGCGCTTTCCCCCGCGCTCCGTCAGCTCGGTGGCCGGCTCAGTGGCCGGTGAAGCGCGGGGCGCGCTTGTCGAGGAACGCCCGCATGCCCTCGGACTGGTCCTCGGTGGCGAACAGGGCGTGGAAGGTCCGCCGTTCGAACAGCAGCCCCTCGCGCAACCCCACCTCCAGGGCCCGCTCCACCGCCTCCCGGGCGGCCCTGACCGCGGTCCTGCCGTACGACGCGATGGCGGCGGCCACTTCCGCCGCCTCCGCCATGAGCTGGTCGTCCGGCACAATGCGGGAGACCAGACCGCAGCGCTCGGCCTCCTCGGCGTCCATCGTCCGGCCGGTGAGGATCAGATCCATCGCCTTCGCCTTGCCCACAAGACCGGTGAGCCGCTGGGTGCCGCCGATGCCCGGGATCACGCCCAGCTTGATCTCCGGCTGGCCGAACACCGCGGACTCGCCCGCGAGGATCAGATCGCACAGCATGGCCAGTTCGCAGCCGCCCCCGAGCGCATAGCCGCGGACAGCGGCGATCTTCGGGGTGCCCAGTGCGGCGAACCCCTCCCAGCCCGCGAAGAAGTCCTCCTCGGACATCTCGGCGTAGGACTTGGCCGCCATCTCCTTGATGTCGGCGCCCGCCGCGAAGGCCCGCTCGGACCCGGTGATCACAAAGCAGCCGACGTCCGGGTCGAGGTCCAGCGGTGACAGGGCCGCGACCAGCTCCGTCATCACCTCGCTGTTCAGCGCGTTGAGCACGGTGGGGCGGTGCAGCCGCGCGGTGACCACACGCCCATGTTGTTCGATCTTGATGACGTCCATGGTGTCTCCCTACGAGTCCCAGATGGCGCCGTACGCGGGGATCCCGCGGCGCTCCATGCCCTGGACGACCTGCCAGGTCAGCTTCTTGTTGGAGATGCAGATCACGGCCTCGGCCCCGAAGTCGGCGTACGCGGCATAGGCCAGCTCGACCATGTCGGGCTTGCCGTGTTCGGAGGTGTCCCAGATGAGCGCGTCGGGCTGGACGGCGAGGATCTCGTCGACCAGCCGGTCGCCGTAGGTCCTGCGCGGATCGCGGGTCGCCCAGACCAGACGGGCCGGAACCGCGCGGGCCAGCAGATGGGGCAGACAGGGGCCGATGCCGCTGCCGGTGGCCACATAGACCACCTTGGTGAACAGGGTCTCGATATTGGCCACGCCCGCCGTGGTGATGCCCTTGACCCAGACGTGGGAGGGCGCGTCGTCGATGAACTTCCCCGTCCAGTCCCCGGCGCGGGAGACGGTGAGGCGGAACCCCGACTCGCCGGGGGCGGGCACATTGGCGAACGAGTGCCACTCCAGCAGCGGGTTGCGGCTGATGGCCGTGGACGACCCGGCGAACGGCGTCACGCCGTGGTCGAAGCGGACGAGCGCCACATGCGAGGAGGGGCGCTCGATGGCCACCGGCACCCGGCGCAGCCGCAGCCACGGCAGGGCGACGCTGAAGGTCAGCACGGCCACGGTCCACAGCTCGGGAGCCGTCAGCAGGGCGGCCGTGGCGGAGGCGCCACCCCGCTCGTCGAGCATGGTCAGCACGGTCTGCGCCCACAGCAGCGCGAGCGCCGCCCAGCCGCCGAAGCGGTGTGCCTTCTCGAAGTGGTCGTGGAACCGAGCCCGGAAGGGCGGCAGCGCGGTGGCCACGATGGCCAACAGCAACCCCAGCAGCGCGTACGAGACGGTGAGCGTGGCGGCCGGGGCCCCGTGCCGGGTGAGCGAGCCGACCAGGGCCAGGAACCACAGCGCGCCCGCGGTGGCGCCGCCGACGTGCAGCCCACCGAAGTGGTAGACCTTGGCCAGTGTCCAGCGGATCCGCAGCGGCCAGCTGGTGGGCGCCGCGGTGGCGAGCCGGAACAGCAGATTGATGACGTACTGCTGGCGGACCACGATCGCCAGCAGGAAGTTCGCGAGTGCGGCGTGGGAGAGGGTCCGCGGCCCGAGCCCCCCGTCCGCACGGGCGGCGAGGAAGACCAGATTGACCGCCCATACGAGCGCGATCAGTCGGTTGTGGTGCATCAGGCGCGGATGCTTGAGGATCCGCCGTGGCAGCGATGTCGGTGGCGGCAGCGCCACCTTCGCCCGGGGCGCCGGGGCCACGGTGCGGGCGGGGGTCACGACGCCACCTCGCCACTCGTCCGGCGCTCGGCGGCCAGCTGCAGCAGGGCCGCCTTGTCGACCTTTCCACGGCTGGTGAGCGGTAGCGCCGCCATTGGGTGCACCGCCCGCGGTACGCAGTAGTAGGGGAGCGCGGCGGCCACGGCCCGCCGTGCCGCTTCGGGGTCGAGCTGGGCGGGCGAGACGAAGGACACCAGGCCGGTGTCGTCCGGTTTGAGCGTCACCGCGCGGGCGCAGCCGGGCAGCGACTCCAGCACCGCCGACACCGAGTCCAGCTCCACCCGGAACCCCCGCACCTTCACCTGGTCGTCGGTCCGGCCCAGGTGTTCCAGCTCCCCGTCGGGTGTCCAGCGGCCCAGGTCGCGGGTGCGGAACATCATCCGGCCCCCGCCCAGGAAGGGATCGGACACATAGCGCTCGGCGTTCAGCGCGGGGTTGTGCAGATAGCCGGCCGACACCCCGTCACCGCCGGCCCACATCTCACCCGTCTCGCCGATGGCGCAGGGCCTTCGGTCCGGGTCCAGGACGTACACCGTGTTGTTGGGGGTCGGGCGGCCGATGGTCAGGCGCAGCGCGGCGGGATCGTGGCGCTGCATGGTGTTCACGATGGTGGTCTCGGTCGGTCCGCACGCGTTGTAGAAGGTGCAGAAGCGGGCCCACCGGTCGGCGAGCCGGCGCGGGCACGGCTCCCCGGCCACGGCCGCCACCTTCACGCCTCGGCACTGGTCGGGGTCGATCCGGCTGAGCACGGTCGGAGTCGCGATGACCACGTCCACCCGCCGTACGGTCTCGGCGATGTCCTTGCCGCGGATGACCAGGGTGGCGCCGTGGCTCAGGCAGCCCAGGATCTCCCACGCGGCCATGTCGAACGCCACATTGAGGATCTGGCTCACCCGCGTCCCGGGGCGCATACCGAGGTCGCCGGGTTCGGTCAGCAGGATGTTGCAGACGTTCCGATGGGTGACGGTGACCCCGTTGGGGCGCCCCGTGGTGCCGGAGGTGAAGAGCACATAGCAGCCGTCGTCGCCCCGGACGGGCCGGGCGGGCCGGAACGCCACCGTGTCCCCGCTGCTCACCGTCATGGTGTCGATGGCGACGAGGACATGGCCGTCGGGCACCGGGATCCGGTCCGCGAAGCCGGAGGTCGTGAGGATGACGCGGGTCCGGGCGGTGCGGATGACGTGGTCGAGCTGGGCGCGGGGGGCCAGCCCGGCGTCCTGCGGCACATACGCGGCTCCGGCCTTGAGCGTGGCCAGCAGACCGACCAGCATGGGGATGGAACGCCGTACGCATAACGCCACGTTGTCGCCGGGGCGCACACCGAGCCGGGCCAGGTGCGCGGCCAGCCGGTTCGCCTGCCGGTCCAGCTCTCCGTAGGTGATGGTGGCGCCGAGGTGTTCGGCCGCGACGGCGAGCGGATCGGTGGCGGCCTGCCGTTCGAAGGCGTGGTGGACACCGGCCCAGGGCACGGCTGCCACCGGCCCTCGGCCGAACCGCTGGAAGAGATGGCGGTCGTCCTCGGACAGCCCGTGCAGCGGATGTGTGGACCAGACGGGTGCCGTGGCCTGTTCGCTCGGTTCCTGGTGCGTTGTTTCCGGGTGCATCGTGTCGATTCCTTCCACGGTGACAGGGCCCAACCGCCGGTGCGCGCGGTCGTGTCCGGGCAAGGGGGCGCGCCGATCGGCGCACCAGGCGTAATGTTCGGTATTTCGATCAATGTTCGACTGAACGAGCCCAGGGCGTGCCAGGACTGGCGGGTATGGGGGAGGAGCGCGTGCCGTGTGTGTCGAAGAGTCGGCGCTCCGGCGCTGAGCGGTTTGCGCGGGGCCCGGCCCGGGCCACACGGGCATCGTGTGGCGCAGGTGCATCAGCCGTCTCTCTTGTTGAGAGCTTAAGGACGTGGCGGGTGGCTGCGGAAGACGGCTGATAGGCGCAAGTCGGCCAGGATCCCACTAGAGCCCGGTGGTGCCAAATGGTACGGCTTGCGGTGTTGATGCCGACCTGGCGTCGGTACGAGCGCGATTGCGGACGAGGAACGCGTCGATGGCCGGGCCGGTGTCGCGTGGCCGAGACTGGTCAGGTCCGGGCAAGGGTTACGGTTGCGTCCCATGAGCGGCGAGACGGGCTTGCGGGAGCGCAAGAAGCAGCGGATGTACCGGACGATCTCCGAAACGGCGATCTCGCTGTTTCTGGAACGGGGCTTCGACCAGGTCTCCGTCGCCGATGTGGCCGCCGCGGCCGAGGTGTCCAAGCCCACCTTGTTCCGGTACTTCCCGGCCAAGGAGGACCTGGTGCTGCACCGCTTCGCCGACCACGAGGACGAGGCGGCCCGGGTGGTCCGGGACCGCGCGGCGGGACAGTCGCCTCTGGCCGCGCTGCGCCGGCACTTCCTGGCGGGGCTTGAGCGGCGCGATCCGATCACCGGCCTGAACGATGTGCCGGGCGTGCTGGACTTTCAACGGCTGCTGTACGGGACGCCCAGCTTGGTGGCCCGCATGTTCGAGTACATCAGCAGATCGGAGGAGGCGCTGACCACCGCGCTGAGCGCGATCGGGGGACCGGAGCCGGATGACGTCGCGGCGCCGGACGACGTTACGCCACGCCTCGCCGCGGGCCAGATCATCGCGGTCCAGCGGATCCTCGGCCAGGACAACTGGCGCCGGATCGAGGGCGGTGCGAGCGCCGACGAGGTCTACCCGGGCGCGGTGGCCGCCGCCGACCGCGCCTTCGCCATGCTGCGTACGGGGCTCGCTCCGTACGCCGGATAGGATGAGCCGTCGCAGCCGCGCGCCCACGAGTCGCCGCATACGCATCACCGCAACGCAATCACCGCAACGGAGTCGCAACCTTGGCCACCAGCCGGATCCCGGTCGTACTCGTCACTGGTTTCCTGGGCTCCGGAAAGACCACCATGCTCAACCACCTGCTGCGCGGCAGCGTGGACACCCGCATCGGCGTCATCGTCAACGACTTCGGAAGCATCAACATCGACGCGATGGCCGTCGCCGGTCAGGTCGACTCCATGATCCCGATCGAGAACGGCTGTCTGTGCTGTGCCGCGGACTCGTCCGAGATGGACGAGATGCTGGCCCGGCTCACCGAACCGGCGCTGGGCATCGACGTCATCGTGATCGAGGCGAGCGGCCTCGCCGAGCCGCAGAGCATGATCCGTACGCTGCTCTCCAGCGAGAACGAGCACATCGCGTACGGCGGACTGGTCGAGGTCGTCGACGCCGTGGAGTTCGAGCACACCCGTGAGCGCCACCCGGAGCTCGACCGGCATGTGCGGGCAGCCGACGCGGTGGTGCTCAACAAGGCCGACCGAGTTCGGGAACCGGAGCGCGCCCGGGTGCTGGAGACACTTGCCCGTATCGCCCCGGGCACCCCCGTCGTCACCGCCGAACACGGGCGCGTCGACCCCGGCTTCCTCTTCGACCGCGGCCCCGGCGCGCCGGACGAGGAGCGGTTCCACCAGCTCTCCTTCGCCGAGGTGTGCTCGGACGAGGACGACTGGCACGAACACCTCCACGCCGCTTACCAGAGTGTGGAGTTCACCGCCGACCGGCCGCTGGATCCGCGCCTGTTCATGGAATTCCTCGACGGCCGGCCCGCCGGGCTCTATCGGATGAAGGGTTTCATCCACTTCGCCGCCCCCGGACACGGCGAGAAGTTCGCCCTGCACGCGGTCGGCTCCTACCTCCGCTTCCAGCCGTCGGACTGGGCGCCCGGCGAGGCCCGGATGACACAACTGGTGATGATCGGGGCCGGAATCGACGCCGAGGCCCTCACCAAGGAGCTGGCGGACTGCGTGGCCGCCGCCCCGGAAACCGTCGGCGACCACCACATGATGGGTGTCCTGCGATACGTCCTGGAGCCGGCGGACGGGCCGGACACGGATGAGCCGGACGTCGCGGAGCCGGGCCCGGCCGACGCGTCACACATGGATTGATCGCGCCCAGCGCACAACCGTCGCCGCCTATCAGTAGTCCTCCAGGGTGTACCCGAGATGAACCCTGTACCAACAGCAGGAGGACTTGTGCGTCATCGCTCCATTGCTACCGCCGTGCGCTGCGCGATGGTGGCCGCACTCGTGACCGCCCCCGCCTTACTGTCCACTTCAACCGCCGGCGCCGCCGAGCAGGGTGCCACCGGCACCTCCCTCGCCGGGGCCGCGCCGCGGGCCGACTTCGACAAGGACGGCCACCCGGACCTCGTCGTCTCGGCCCCCGCCGCCACGGTCGGCGGCAAGACCCGCGCCGGCTATGTCGCGGTGGTCTACGGCTCGGCCACCGGGGCGGACACTACCCACCGGCAGATCATCAGCCGGGCGACCGCAGGCGTCCCCGGCGACCCGGCGGCCGAGACGTGGTTCGGCTACCGCACGGTCGCCCGGGACCTGGACGGCGACGGCTACACCGACCTGGCCGTGCAGTCTTCCGGTGACTCGCCCGTCACCGTCCTGTGGGGCTCGGCGGGCGGGCTGACGGGCGGCACCGCCCTGTCCGACGCGACCAGCACCGACGACGGAATCCTGGCCGGCGGCGACTTCAACGGCGACGGCCACGCCGACCTGGTCGCGGAGGGCACCGGCGAGGGCGAACTGCGCGTCCTGTACGGCCCGTTCACCCGCCAGGGCGCCGCGGCCGGCGCGAACACCCTGAACACCGGCCGTACCTTCGGCCCGACCGAGATGATCGCGGGCGACATCAACGGCGACGGCTCCGACGACCTGGTCACCACCCACGCCTTCGAGGAGATGTCCGAGGCGAGCCTGTACTGGAAGGGCGGCGCGAGCGGCCTGGGCTCGGCGCCGACCCGGATCGACCACGCCGCCTCGGGCACCATCGGCGACGTCGACAAGGACGGCTACGCCGACCTGATCATCCGGACCGTCCCGGGCAACGTGGTGGAGAACCTGCCGTACGACCACGGCACCATCAAGGTCCTCTACGGCTCCGCGAGCGGCCCCGGCGCCACCCGCACCAAGGTCATCGACCAGAACACCGCGGGCGTGCCCGGGGTGAACGAGGACGGCGACCAGTTCGGCTACTCGCTGAGCGCCGGTGACGTCAACGGCGACGGGTACGCGGACGTCGCCGTCGGCATCCCGTACGAGGACCTGGACGGCGGGGTGGACGCGGGCAGCGTCGTACAGCTCTACGGCGGCGCGGGCGGTCTCAGCGGCACCGGCGCCCAGGCGTTCACCCAGGACACCGCGGGCGTCCCGGGCGCCGCGGAGGCCGGGGACCACTTCGGCGCGGCCGTGCGGCTCGGGGACACCGACGGCGACGGCAAGGACGACCTGGCCGTGGGCGCGCCCGACGAGGACGGCACCTACACCTCGAGCGGCGCGGCCTGGGTGCTGCGTGGCGGCACGGGCGGGCTGACCACCACCGGGGTCGTCTCGTTCGGGCCGAACGCGCTGGGCGGCCCCGAGGCGGACGCGCAGCTGGGCCGCGGCTTCGCGCGGTAGCGCGCCGCCACACGGCCGCACAGCGAGGAGGGGGCGCGGGCACCGCGACACACACGGTGCCCGCACCTCAGCGCCTCAGGCCGATTCCCGGATCACGAGTTCGGTGGGGAGGATCACCCCGGACGGCTCCTCGCCGCCGATCTGCGCCAGCAGCACCCGCACCATTTCGGCGGTGATCCGCTCCCACGGCTGGCGGATCGTGGTGAGGCCGGGGCTGGTGGCCAGCGCGGCGGGGGAGTCGTCGAACCCGGCCACGGCGACGTCCTGCGGCACCCGCCGCCCGCTCCGCCGCAGCGCGGCCAGCACGCCCTGGGCCATCAGGTCCGAGGCGACGAAGACGGCGTCCAGGTCCGGCGCCCGCGCCAGCAGCTCGGCCGTCGCCCGATCGCCGCTGGCACGGCTGTAGTCGCCCGAGACCACCAGCTCCTCGTCCGCCGCCAGGCCCGCCGCCGCGAGTTCTTCGCGGTATCCGGCGAGCCGGTCGACGCCGCCGGGGGTGTCCAGCGGGCCGGTGACGGTCGCTATGCGACGGCGGCCGCTGTTCAGCAGATGGCGCACCATGTCGCGGGCCCCGGCGCGGTCGTCGGCGGCGACGTAGGCCATCCCCGGGCTCTGGACCAGCGGTTTGCCGCAGGCCACCAGCGGCACCCCGGCCTTCCGCAGCCGGGTGGCGAGCGGGTCGCCGGAGTGGCTGGAGACCAGCAGCACCCCGTCGACATGGCCGCCGGTCAGGAAGCGCGTGATCCGCCGCCGCTCCGGTTCGTCGCTCGCGCTCATCAGCAGCAGCGTGATGTCGTGTGCGGCCAGCGCCTGGGTGCAGCCGCGCAGCAGCACACTGAAGTTAGGGTCCTCGAAGAACCGCTCCTGCACCTCGGTGAGCAGGAAGGCGACCGAGTCCGACCGGCCGGTGATCAACGAGCGGGCATGCCGGTTGACGACATAGCCCGTCTTGCGGATGGCGGCGTTGACCGCCTCCTGCGCCGCCGGGCTCACATAGTGCCCACCGTTGAGGACGCGCGAGACGGTGCCGCGCGAGACTCCGGCCTCGCGCGCCACGTCATGGATGGTCGGTGGCCGTCGTCGGCCGGGGGTGCTGTTGCCGGTACGGCTCATGCGCGTTCTTGTCTCTCCAGATATCGCTTCGTCGGTCAGGACTTTACGGCCCCGGAGAGCAGATCCAGACTCCAGAAGCGCTGGATGACCAGGAACAGCGCGATGAGCGGGATGATGGCCAGCAGCGCTCCGGTGATGACGAGGGTGTACAGGGCCGGAGTGGCGGAGCCCTGCCGCAGCAGGGTGAACAGCCCCAGGGTGACGGGGAACTTCTCGTCGTCGCCGAGCATGATGTACGGCAGCAGGAAGTTGTTCCAGATGGCCACGAACTGGAAGAGGAAGACCGTGACCAGGCCGGGCCGCATCATCGGCAGCGCCACCGAGCGGAAGATCCGCCACTCTCCCGCCCCGTCCATCCGCCCCGCCTCGACCATTTCGGCGGGGACGGCCGCGGCCGCGTAGATCCGCGCCAGATAGATCCCGTACGGCGACAGGATGTTCGGCAGCAGCACCGACAGATAGGTGTCGGCCATGTCGGCCTTGGCCAGCAGCAGGTACTGCGGTACGGCGAGGATCACCGGGGGCATCAGCACCCCGGTCAGCAGGACGTTGAAGATGGCCTCGCGGCCGCGGAACCGGTAGCGCGCCAGGGCGTAGCCGGCCAGGGCGGAGACGGCGCAGGACAGCAGCGCGCCGAGCCCCGCGTACACCAGCGAGTTGGCCATCCACCTCCAGTACACGCCGTCGCGGTACGCGGACAGGTCGGCGATGTTGTCCGCGAATCCGGTGCCGGGCAGGAAGGTGAAGGTGGAGAAGAGCTCGCCTCCGCTCTTGGTGGAGGCGATCGCGACCCAGGCGACCGGCAGCAGGCAGTAGAGGGCGCCGAGCAGCAGCACGGCGGTGGGGATCCAGGAGGCGCGGCCGTGGCCGGCCGTGGTGGCGGTGGTGGCGGTGGTGGCGGTGGTGCTCATCGGGCGTCTCCCTGACCGGTACGGGCGCCCGCGAACTTCAGGAATCCGAAGGACAGGACCAGGGTGACGACCGCGATGATCAGCGAGGTGGCGGCGGCCGCGTTGAGATCGCCCTCGACGAAGGCCTTCTGATGGACATCCATCAGAGGGCTCCAGGTGGTGGAGACCGAGTTGGTGAGCGGCTTGAGGGTGGTCGGTTCGCTGAACACCTGCACGGTGGCGATGATCGAGAAGAAGAAGGTGAGCACGAGGGACGGGACCACCATGGGGATCTTGATGCGCAGCGCGATCTGTATCTGGGAGCACCCGTCGAGCCGCGCCGCCTCGTAGACCTCGGCGGGTATGGACCGCAGCGAGGTGTAGATCACGATCATGTTGAAGCCGGTGCCGCCCCACACCGCGATATTGGACAGGGACACATAGAGCCCGTTGCCGTCCAGCAGTTCGGGCCGCGGCAGCCCCGCCTTGTCGAGCAGATAGTGGAACGGGCTCACATCGGGCAGATAGAGGAACCCCCACAACAGCGCGGCGACCACGCCGGGGATCGCGTACGGAAGGAAGATCGCCAGCCGTGAGAAGCCGCGGAGCAGGGTGTCCTTGCGGCCCCGCCGGTCGGCGTCGAGCAGCAGCGCGAACAGCAGGGCCAGGCCCAGCATCGTGGGCACGACGATCAGGCCGTATCCGAGGACGCGCCGGGCGCCGTCGAGCAGTTCCGGGTCGTGCAGCGCGTCGGTGTAGTTGGAAAGACCGGCCCACACCTCCACCCGGGCGCCCTTGCCAAGGCCCAGGCCCTTGACGTCGATCTTGCGCAGGCTGAGGTAGAGGGCGTAGCCGATGGGCAGCGCGAACAGACCGGCGAACAGGAGGATCGCGGGAAGGAGGAAGACATAGGGGGCGCGGCGCGGACCGTGCCCCGTGGGGCGCAGCGTCACTCGGAGACCTCGAAGCCATGCTTCTTCAGATCGGTGACGGTGGCCTGCTGCATGGCCGTCAGCGCGGCGCCGAAGTCGGACTTGTTCTTGGCGGCCTTGCCGAAGCTGTCGTTGAAGGACGCGTATGCGACGTTGACGTTCGGCCCCCAGGCGGCGGGTGCGATGCCCTCGGTGATCTTGGCGACCTTGGCGTAGAAATCGGGCTGGTCGGGGAAGAAGTCGGGCGCCTTCTTCAGCGCGTCGCCATTGTGCGCGGTGGTGGCGGCCGGGTAGACGTTGCACACCTTCACCAGCGCGGCGACCGCCTTCGGGTCGGTGTTGAGCCACTTCGCGAACTTCGCGGCGGCGTCCTTGTGTGCGCTGTCGTTGGTGACGGCGGTGGAGGAGCCGCCCCAGCTGCCGGTCCAGTTCGAGCCCTTGCTCCACTGGGGGAGGGGCGCCATCGCCCATTTGCCCTGGGTGTCGGGGGCCGCGGTCTTGAGGGTGCCGGGGGCCCACACCGCGCTGACCCAGGCGATCTGCTTACCGGTGTTGAGCGCCTTGTTCCAGGCCGGGGTGTACATCGGCTGGTTGTCGATGGCCCCCTCCTTGACCAGGCCGCCCCAGAAGTCGGCGACCTTGCGGGTGGGGGCGCCGTCGATGGCCACCTTCCACTTGTCGCCGCGGGTGGTCCACCAGCTGGCGCCGGCCTGCTGGGCCAGGCCCGCGAAGAGCCCGGAGTCATTGGCCGAGAACGTGGTGAGGGCTTTGTCCGGGGCCTTCTCCTTGAGCTTGCGGGCGGTGGCCGCGAACTCCTCCCAGGTGGTGGGGACCTGGAGGCCGTACTGCCGGAACAGGTCCTTGCGGTAGTAGAGCATCATCGGCCCGGAGTCCTGGGGCAGGGCGTAGACCGCGTCCGTGCCGAGGGTGACCTGGCGCCAGATGCCCGCGGCGAACTCGCCCTCGGAGTCGCCCACCTGACCCGATATGTCGGCCAGCACATCGTTGCTGACCAGGGTGGGCAGCGCCTGGTACTCGGCCTGTACCAGGTCCGGGGCCTTATGCGCCTTGGCAGCTGTGATGATCTTGGTGACGAGGTCGTCGCCGGACGCCTGCTTCTTGACGGTCACCTTGATGTCCGGGTGTTCCTTGTTCCAGATCGCCGCGACCTTCTCGAGGTCGGGTGCCCAGGCCCAGTACGTCAGCTCGACCGGACCGTCCGAGTCGGCCGAGTCGTCGGACGAACCGCAGCCGGTGAGCAGGGCGGTGGCCGACAAGACGGCCGCGACCGATACCGCGAGGACACGAAGGTTGACGGGGTGATGGTTCACGAATGCCTCCCTGGGCGATCTGTGAGCGTTCACAGTAGAGAAACGCAGACGACGCTTGTCAATGCTCGTTGCCATGCGGTTATCTGGGGGCGGCCGCTGCTCTGTGGTCTGTGTACGTTCCCAGTGATTCCCAGGAGTTGCGATGGCTGGCCTCGCCTATGGCGGCGACTACAACCCCGAGCAGTGGCCCGAATCCCTCTGGCCCGAGGACATCCGGCTGATGCGCGAGGCCGGGGTCACCATGGTCAGCGTCGGGATCTTCTCCTGGGCGCTGCTGGAACCCGAGCCCGGACGCTACGACTTCGGCTGGCTGGACCGGCTGCTCGACCTGCTCCACGAGGCCGGTGTCGCCGTCGACCTCGGCATCCCCACCGTGGCCCCGCCCGCCTGGTTCTACCGCGCCCACCGCGAGGCGCTGCCGGTCAGCCGGGAGGGCGTGCGCTACGAGTTCGGCTCACGCGGCGCCATCTGCCACAGCTCGCCCGCCTACCGCCGGGCCGCGGCCGCCATCACCGAACAGCTCGCCCGGCGCTACGGCGACCACCCCGCGCTCGCCCTGTGGCATGTGCACAATGAGTACGGAGTGCCGGTCAACGCCTGCTACTGCGACACCTGCGCGGACGGCTTCCGCCACTGGCTGCGCGAGCGCTACGGCACCCTGGACGCGGTCAACGACGCCTGGGGCACCGCCTTCTGGGGTCAGCGCTACGGCGCCTTCGAGCAGATCAACCCGCCGCGCGCCACCCCCACCGTCGCCAATCCCGCCCATCGTCTCGACTACGCCCGCTTCGCCGACGCCACCATGCGCGCCAACTTCACCGCCGAGCGCGACATCCTGCACCGGCTGTCCCCCGGCACCCCGGTCACCACCAACTTCATGACCGCGTTCAGCCAGTGCGACTCGGTCGACTACTGGGCCTGGGGCCGCGAGGTCGACCTGGTCACCAACGACCACTATCTGATCACCGACGGCCGCCGCACCCATGTCAACCTCGCCATGGCCGCCGATCTGACCCGCTCCGTCGCCGGCGGCGCGCCCTGGCTGCTGCTCGAACACTCCACCAGCGGCGTCAGCTGGCAGCCGCGCAACCCCGCCAAGCGGCCGGGGGAGATGGCCCGCAACAGCCTGGGGCATGTGGCCCGCGGCTCCGAGGGCGCGCTGTTCTTCCAGTGGCGTCAGTCACGGCACGGCGCGGAGAAGTTCCACTCGGCGATGGTGCCGCACGCCGGCACCGACAGCCGCGTATGGCGCGAGGTCGTGGCGCTCGGGGCCGACCTGGCGAACCTGGGCGAGCTGCGGGGCAGTCGTACGGTGGCCGACGCGGCGATGGTCTGGGACTGGGAGTCCTGGTGGGCGCAGCGGCTGGAGTGGCGGCCGAGCGAGGACCTGGACGCGCGCGAACGCGCCGACAGCTTCTACGAAGTCCTCTACGACCGTCACCTGACCGTCGACTTCGCCCACCCCGAGGCCGATCTGAGCCGCTATCCGCTCGTCGTCGTGCCCGCCCTCTACCTCGCCACCGCACGTGCCGGGGACAATCTGCGCGCGTACGTCGAGGGCGGCGGCACCCTCGTCGTCTCGTGTTTCTCCGGCATCGTCGACGAACACGACGCCGTTCACCCCGGCCCCTACCCCGGCGCGCTGCGCGATGTCCTGGGCCTGGTGGTCGAGGAGTTCTCCCCGCTCATCGAGGGCGGGCGGGTGCGCCTGACCGGCCCCGGCGGTGCCGAGCTCACCGGTGACGTCTGGTCCGAGATCGTGGTGCCACGTGGCGCCGAGACCGTATGGACCTACGCCGACGGCTTCGCCGCGGGTCACCCCGCCGTCACCCGCCACCGGCTCGGCCGGGGCACCGCCTGGTACCTCTCCACCCGGCTCGCCCCCCACGACCTGGCGACCCTGCTCGCCCCCGTCTGCGCCGACGCGGGCCTCGCGGACCGCCCCGACCTGCCCCGCGATGTGGAGGTGGTGCACCGCACCGGCGACTGTGGCAGCTACCTCTTCGCGATCAACCACGGCGACACCGACACCAAGGTGCCCCACCCCGCGCCCGGCACCGAACTGCTCACCGGCGAGCGCAGTGCCGGACACCTCGCGGTGCCCGCGGGCGCCGTCCGCGTGCTGCGCCTGGACGGCTGAACGACCGCAATTCCGCTCACGCCCCTCCCCCCGCTCAGTCTCGGCGCGCTCCAATGCGCGGGCTTCCCTCGTCACTGCTCGCTCCTCCGTCGCTGCGCGGCTCCTCAGTCCAGCCCGCGCAGCGCGCCAAGACACGCTCATACCCCACTCGCTCATTGTCGAAGGGAC
>NZ_JBSFMM010000190.1:0-22354 GCF_053599555.1 Streptomyces sp. NPDC000941 | reverse complement strand
TCCTCGGCCGTGGTGAAGATCTCCGAGCGCTTGGTCGGAATGGTCGTGTTGCGCTCGATCAGCTTGGTCATGATGCCGCCCTTGGTCTCGATACCCAGGGACAGCGGGGTGACATCCAGCAGCAGGACGTCCTTCACCTCGCCCCTGAGGACACCGGCCTGGAGCGAGGCGCCGACCGCGACCACCTCGTCCGGGTTGACGCCCCGGTGCGGGTCCTTGCCGGTCAACTCCCTGACCAGCCCGGTCACGGCGGGCATCCGGGTCGAGCCGCCGACCATGATCACATGGTCGATATCGGACACCACCTCGATCCCGGCGTCGTTGATCGCCTGGTGGAACGGCCCCTTGCAGCGGTTCAGCAGATCCTCGGTCAGCTGCTCGAACTGGGCGCGGGTCAGCTTCTCGTCCAGGTGCAGCGGGCCCTCGTCGGACGCCGTGATGTAGGGCAGATTGATGGTGGTCTCGGACGCGGCGGACAGCTCGATCTTCGCCTTCTCCGCCGCTTCGCGCAGCCGTTGGAGCGCCATCTTGTCCTTGGCCAGATCGACCCCGTAGCCGCCTCTGAACCGGGTGACGAGGTGGTCGACGATCCGCTGGTCCCAGTCGTCACCGCCGAGGTGGGTGTCGCCGTTGGTGGCCTTGACCTCGACGACCCCCTCGCCGATCTCCAGCAACGAGACGTCGAAGGTGCCACCGCCGAGGTCGAAGACCAGGATGGTCTGGTCGTTCTCCTTGTCCAGGCCGTACGCCAGGGCGGCGGCCGTCGGCTCGTTGATGATCCGCAGCACCTTCAGGCCGGCGATCTCGCCCGCCTCCTTGGTGGCGGTGCGCTGGGTGTCGTTGAAGTACGCCGGGACGGTGACCACCGCGTCCGTGACGTCCTCGCCGAGGTAGCCCTCCGCGTCGCGCTTGAGCTTCTGCAGCACACGCGCGGAGATCTCCTGCGCGGTGTAGCGCTTGCCGTCCACCTCGCCGGTGGCCGGGAAGCGCCACTGCGCCTCTCCCACGTGGCGCTTGACCGACCGCGCGGTGCGCTCCACGTTGGTCACCGCCTGGCGCTTGGCCACCTCGCCCACCAGCACCTCGCCGTTCTTGGCGAAGGCCACCACGGAAGGGGTCGTCCGGGTGCCCTCGGTGTTGGTGATGACGGTCGGCTCGCCGCCCTCCAGAACGCACACCACGGAGTTCGTCGTCCCCAGGTCGATCCCGACTGCGCGGGTCATCTCAGCACTCCTCTCCTACGAGTCCTACGAGATGGGAGCCCTTCACAGAGTGATCCGATTCATGCTCAATGCTATAAAACAACACCTTTGCGAGTTTTATCGGCCGGCTCTATTGATCGGCGGGGATGCGCTGCTCGAACCAGACCACCTTGCCCGTGCTCAACCTCGTCGCTCCCCAGCGCTCGGCCAGGTGGTTGACCAGGAACAGGCCGCGGCCGCCCTCGTCGCCGAGCCGGGCGTGGAGCATCCGGGGCAGCTGCGGCGAGTCGTCGCCCACCTCGCAGCGGAGCACATCCGTACACAGCAGCCGCAGTGACAGCGGGCGGGTGGCGTAGCGCACCGCGTTGGTCACCACCTCGCCGACCATCAGCTCGGTGGACTCGATCAGGGAGTCGAGGTTCCAGCGGTGCAGTGTTCTGCGGGCCAGCCGGCGGGCCCGGCGCGGGGTCTGCGGGTTGGGGTCGAGGAACCAGTAGGCGACGTTGTGCCAGGGGATGCCGTCGAAACAGGCGGCGAGCAGCGCCACGTCGTCGTCCTGGTTTCTCGGGTCGAGGGGGCCCAGGACCAGATCGCACAGGTCCTCGGGCGGCATGGGGGCGCGGGCGTGGGCCGCGGCGACACGCAGCCGGACACACAGCGACTCCACCCCGGTCCACACATCGGTCTCGCGGGACTCGACCAGGCCGTCGGTGTACAGCAGCAGGGTCGCTCCGGCGGGCGCGTGGGTCTCGACGCATTCGAAGACCACACCACCGACGCCGATCGGCGCCCCCGGCGGGATCCGCATGGCCTCCCCGCGGCCGTCCGGGTGCAGCAGCAGCGGGGGCGGATGGCCGGCGTTGGCCACTTGCAGCCGGTGCGCGATGGGGTCGTAGATGGCGTACAGGCAGGTGGCGATGTGCTGGCTGCCCAGGCGCTGGGCCTGTTCGTCGAGGTGGTAGAGGACCTCCTCGGGCGGCAGGTCGAGCCCGGCGAGGGTCTGCACGGTGGTGCGCAGCTGGCCCATGACCGCGGCGGAGGTCATCGAGTGGCCCATGACGTCGCCGATGACCAACGCGACGCGGTTGCCGGGCAGCGGGATGGCGTCGTACCAGTCGCCGCCGACCCGGGCGGTCTCCGAGGCGGGCAGATAGCGGCTGGCCAGCCGGACGCCGGCGGCCTCGGGCAGCGAGGTGGGGAGCATGGCGCGCTGCAGCACATCCGCGACCGACGCCTCGCGTCCGTAGCGCACCGCCTTGTCGATGCCGAGGGCGGCGTGCGTGGCGAGCTGGGAGGCGACCAGCAGATCGTCGGGGGTGAAGGCGGGGCGGCCCGGCTCGCGCAGCAGCGTGACGGCGCCGATGACGTGGTGGCGGCCGCGCAGCGGGGCGACGATCAGCCGCCGGGCCGGCGGTACGGGCCGGTGGCCGCTCGCGGTGCCGCGCAGCAGCCGGCCCACCGTCGGCGCGATCCCCGGCGCGTCGCCGAACACCGGCCGCCCGGCCAGCAGCACCTCGGCGAACCGGCCGGTGACGGTCACCGGCACGGACTCGGGCCCGGGGGCCGCATCCGACACCAGGGCCGGTTCGGCGGCCGGCGCGGAGTCCTGTGCGTCGATCGGGTCCGGGGGCGCGGCGGGTGCGCACGGCTGGGCGGCCCGGGGGCCGGGGCCGGTGGTGTGCGGCCGTAGCGCCACGGGACCGCCGGGCTTCCCGTCCCCGGCCGGCAGGGGGTCGCACAGATGGATGAACGCCGCGTCGGCGAAGTCGGGAGTGACGGCCCGGGACAGTTCGCACAGGGTCTCCTCCGGGTCCATGCCGCGGGCGATCCGGCGGGTCGCCTCGTCGAGGTAGCGCAGCCGCTCGGTCTGCGCCCCGGTCCCGTGCGCCGCCTCGCCCCGGGCATCGCGGTCCGTGGGCGCGGCGCGCTCCACCCGGCCGGGGGGAGCGGTCGGCCGCTCGGCCCCGGTGGCGGGCCGGTCAGGGCCTTCACAGGGGATGCGGTGAGCCATGGGCTTGTCGGTTCGGTCGGGGTCGTGGGTGCGGGTCGCGGCCGCCGCATGGGGCGCCGCCCTCAGTCGGACCTCCTACAGGTGAGGAAGATCTGCTCCTCCGGCGGCACGTCCGATGCCTCCGGGGCGTAGGTGTACGAGGTCTCCTGGGCGATCTCGAATCCGGCTGCCTTGACCACCGCGTGCAGGTCCTCCCGGAGATAGCCGGACACCCGGATGGTGCTGTGGAGGAACGGGATCGAGAAGTCGTCCACGTCGGCCTCCACCATCGACAGGGCGAACAGACCGCCGGGCACCAGGGCGTGGCGTACGGTCCGCAAGGCGAGCGGGATCTCGTCGCGGGGAAGCATCAGCAGGGAGAAGAAGGCCGTGACGGCGTCGAAGCGGCCGAGGTCCCGGGGGCCGCCAGGCCGCAGATCGGCGATGTCCATCCGGTGGAACGTGGCCTCGGGGACATAGCGCCGCGCGAGCTCCACCATTCCGTACGAGAGGTCGACGCCGACCACCTCGAATCCGGCGTCCACCAGCTGGCGGGCGGTCGGCAGGCCGGTGCCACAGCCGAGGTCGAGCACCCGGGAGCCGGCCGGCAGGGTGTCGATCAGCCACCGCCCGGCGGCGAGCTGCCCCTCCTTGTACGGGAAGGCCTCGTCGTAGCGGTCGCCGATGGCATCGAACGCCTCGGCCTGACCCGTGCGGTCGAGCCGTATGTTCTCGTAATCCGTCCGGCTGATCCTGTCGTGCACGCGGACATCCCTCGCAGACCCGGTTACCTCATATTTTCATATTGGTCCGGATTTGCACCATGCCCGCGCGGTCTCGTGGACCGCCCCGTGAACTGTCCCTTGGACCGCCCCGGGGACGCTCAGCCGCCGAGGAGGCCGCCGAGCACGCCGCCGACCGTGTCGCCGACGCCGTCGATCACACCGCCCACCAGCCCGTGGTCCTCGTTCTTCCCGGTGTCGGAGTCCTGCTGACCACCGGACTGCTGATCGTCGGACTCGTCGCCGGAGGTGGCCGGGTCGGTGGTGGGGTCCTGGCCGGGCGAGGACGGTTTCGTGGTGTCCGGCTTGGAGGTCGAGGGCGCCGTGGAACCGGGGTCGCTCGTGGGCGCGGTCGTCGGGGCGCCGGTCGCCGGGGTGTGCGACGGCTCGCGGGTCCGCGAGGTGTCGTCCCTGGAGTAGCCGCCGCCGTCCTGTACGAGCTTCGGCTTGGCGGAGGCGCTGGGGGTGAGGCCCTCGTCACCGGGCCGGTCGGTGTCGGTGGACCGGTGCGCGCCGCCCGGCCGGTCGGAGCCGGTGGGATCGGCGGGGGCGGTGGGATCGTCCGTCTCGGGCGGCCCGGCCGGCTGAGAGCTGACGTCGGAGCGCGCCTGAACGGTCTTGTCGCTGCCGACCGACGAGTGGAGACCAAAGGCGATGGTGCCCGCCACCCCCAGCGCGGCCGCAGCCTTGATCGTGTTGGCACGTGCCTGCTGCGCAGGGGTGGGGCGGCTGTGTCGGCCCATCTCGCTCGAGTCTCCCGTATGACATGTCCTCGCTACGGCTGACCAGTAAAGCCTGCTCCGTGGACCGCAGGCATTTCCGAGACGGAGTTGTTACACGGCAGGGCGATTCGTCCCTCGATGCCTGGTCAGCGGCGCGGCGGGGGCGGTGTGCAGCCGGCTACGCGTCCGGGCCCTCGGTGTCGGCCGGATCGGGCGGACCGGGCAGAAACGCGTGCAGCCACTTCTCGGTGTGGGCGACATGCGCCGCGGCCGCGTTTCCGGCGGCCGCCGGGTCGCGCCGGGCGATGGCTCCCGCGATCGCCCGGTGGTCCTCGTCGCTGGCTCGCTTGATGCCGGGCCCCTCGGGCAGCGTGAACACCTGATAGGCGCGGGAGCGCGCGCGGAACACCCCGAGCAGCGAGCCGAGCGTGGGGTTGCCGCCCACCCGGGCGATCTCGGCGTGGAAGCGGTGGTCGAGGTCGGACACCTCGGTCGGATCCTCGGTGGCCTCCATGGCCTCGATGTGCTCGAAGAGCGTGGCCATCGTCTCGGGTGTCATCCGCGCGGCCGCCTGCGCCGCGGCGTGGGACTCCAGGACGCGCCGGATCTCGAACATCTCCAGCAGCCCCTCGAGGGGCAGCAGGTCGACGGTCAGCGAAAGGCTGCCGACGATATCCTCCGGGCGCAGCTGGGAGACGTACGTCCCCGAGCCGTGGCGCGGCTCGATGACGCCCAGGGCGGCCAGCATGCGCACCGCCTCGCGGAGGGATCCCCGGGAGACCCCCAGCTCGTCGCACAGGTCGTTCTCGGGCGGAATGCGCTGCCCGGCGACCAGCCGGCCGGTGGCGATCATATGCCGTAGGCCGTGAAAGGCCTTGTCGACTGCGGACATCGCTTCCCTTCCCCGTGGCTCGCCCCCGCGACTCGGCGACGGCCCTGTGGCTCGGCGAACGGCGCCGTGCCTCAGGTTCTCACCCTATCGAGTCATCAGATCTCTCCCCCGAGGCAGCGGCAAGTCATCAGATGACTTATCGGCGACGTACACCTATTGCCTTCATACTTCCTGCCGTGCCAGGATCCCGGGCCAAGCCACCAGCCAAGTCATCAGACCTGTCGCCGATAAGCGTCTGATGTGTCGGCCCGATTTCCGGGAGATGTCCAGTCACGTGAGCGAGACCGACGTCAGCACAGCGCCGCGCCCCCTGCTCCTCGCCGACGGCCGCCCCGCCGCGGAGGCGTGGTCCCTGCACCCCGGGGAGCGCCATCTCAACCACGGCTCCTTCGGGGCGGTTCCGGTGGTGGCGCAGCGGGAGCAGCAGCGGCTGCGCGAGGAGATGGAGCGGTCACCCGTGCTGTGGTTCGCGACGCTTCCGGGCAAGGTCGCGGCCGCCCGGACCGCCGTGGCCGGGTTTCTGCGCGTCGCGCCCGAAGATCTGGCGCTGGTGCCGAACGCGAGCGGCGGGGCGAGCGTCGTCTACGCGAATGTGCCGCTGCGGCCCGGCGCCGAGATCCTGGTGACCGACCACGGGTACGGGGCGGTGACCATGGGGGCGGAGCGCCTGGCCCGGCGCCGGGGCGCCACGGTCCGTACCGCACATGTACCGCTCGACGCCGATGAGGAGCAGGCCTACGCGGCCTTGGTGGCCGAGCTGAGCGAGACCACCGGGCTGATCGTGCTGGACCACATCACCTCGGCGACCGCCCGTCGGATGCCGGTGGAGCGAATCGCCGCGGTGGCCAGGGAGCGGGGCATTCCGCTGCTGGTGGACGGGGCGCATGTGCCCGGTCTGCTCGCCGATCCGACGGCGGGGCTCGACTGCGACTTCTGGATCGCCAATCTGCACAAGTTCGGCTGCGCGCCGCGCGGCACCGCGGCCCTGGTCGCCCGCGGTCCGCTGCGCGAGGAGCTGTATCCGCTGATCGACTCCTGGGGCGCCGCCGATCCCTTCCCCGACCGGTTCGACACCCAGGGGACGGTGGATGCCACCAGCTATCTGGCGGCGTCGGCCGCGACGGACTTCATCGAGACCACCTGGGGCTGGGAGCGCGCCCGTACGTATATGAGCGAGCTGGCCGACTACGCCGAGCGCGTCATCGGCGATGCCTTCGCCGAGGTCATGGGCGAGAGCCCGGCCGTGGACGTCGGCATGCCGGTGGGCCCCATGCGCCTGGTGCGGCTGCCGGCGGGGCTGGGCACCACCCGCCTGGAGGCCGACGCGCTGCGCGACCGGGTGGCCCGCGAACTGGCCGTGGAAGCGGCCTTCACCAGCTTCGGCGGCGTCGGTTACTTCCGGCTGTCGACGCATGTGTACAACACGGCCGCCGACTACGAGTACTTCGCCGAACGCTGTGTCCCGCAGCTCGCCGAATGGGCCCGCACGCCGAACGTCGCCCCGTAAAAACTCCCGCGGAAATACCACGGAACTCCACAGAATGAGGACAGGGATGAGAAGAAGGAAGGCAGTCATCGCCCTCGGCCTGGCCGCCACCACGGTCATGACGGCCATGACGGGCTGTACCTCCGGGGTGAGCGACGGCAAGGTCCACCTCAAGATGGTGGAGAGCCTGACCAACCCCAGCCGCACCGCGGTCCTGAAGAAGCTCATCGCGGACTTCGAGAAGAAGAATCCGAAGATCAGGGTCGATCTCATCTCGCCGCCGACCGACCAGGCGGACCAGAAGATCCAGCAGATGCTGCAGTCCGGCAGCGGGGTCGACGCGCTCGAGGTGCGGGACATCACCGCCGGGCCGTGGGGCACCAACGGCTGGCTCTACGACATGAGCAAGGACCTCAAGGGCTGGTCCGGCTGGAAGGACCTCACCGACAACGCCGTCAAGTACTCCAAGGACGCCAAGGGCCGGACGTACTACATCCCTTACGGCTTCTACGGGCTGAGCCTGTTCTACCGCTCCGACCTGGTCAAGGAGGCGGGCTTCAAGCAGCCCCCGGCCAGCTGGGACGAGCTGCTGAACCAGGCGAGCAAGATCCAGAACCCGTCCAAGCGCCAGTACGGCTATGCGTTCCGGGGCGGGGCCAACGCCAACAGCAACGCGGTCGCGGTCATCGAGGCGTACGTCGCGGACAACATCGACCGCGAGAACGGGTTCAAGCTCACCAACGGCAAGACGATCTTCTCGGCGCCCGAGGCGCTCGACGCCATGAAGACCTACCTCAAGCTGTTCAAGAAGGCGTCGCCGCCCTCGTCCGTCGCCTGGGGCTACCCGGAGATGGTGGAGGGCTTCTCCAACGGCTCCACGGCATTCCTGCTCCAGGACCCCGAGGTCATCGCCACGGTGCGCCAGTCGAAGTCGATCAAGGAGAACCAGTGGACCACGGCCCCCCTGCTGGCCGGCCCCAGCGGTAAGGCCGTCCAGCCGGTGGCGAGCGCGGGCTGGGGCATAGCCTCCGGCAGCAAGCACAAGGCGGAGGCCATCAAGCTGATCGAGTTCCTTTCGCAGGGAGATGCCTCGACCACCTTCACCAAGGAGAACAGCCTGGTGCCGATCCTCAAGGGCGCGGGCGAGGACTCCTTCTACCGGACCGGGCCCTGGGCGAGCTATGTGACGATGACCGAGAACCCGGACACCTACCTCACCGTCACCCAGCCGCGAGACGCGTCCTGGTGGACCGAGTGGGTCCAGAAGTCCGACGCCGAGGTGCAGAAGGTGCTGCTGGGCAAGATGACGCCCGAGGAGCTGCTGGCCGGCTGGGACGCGTACTGGACGAAGAAGTGGAAGAGCCAGACGTGAGCTTGTCGACTTCCAAGCAGGCGGGGCGCCCCACCCGGCGGGGCGCCCGGCCCGCGCCCCTCAAGACGACGGGCCCGCGCTCCCGTAAACCGGCGTTCACCGTCCGCCGGGGCCTGGGCATCGCCGGGTTCATGGCCCCGGCCGCCCTCTTCGTCGCGGTCTTCATCTACTACCCGATGATCTCGGGCAGTCAGATGGCGTTCCGCAACTGGAACCTCAACGACCTCACCGACATCTCATGGGTGGGGTTCAAGAACTTCCAGACGATCTTCAACGACCCGGTGTTCTACACCGTGCTCGACAACACCCTGATCTGGGTGGTCGCCTCGCTCGTCCCCCAGCTGGTGATCGGCTTCGCGATCGCCCTGTGGCTGCGCCGGCGCTTCCGCTTCCGGGGCCTCTACCAGGCGCTGATCTTCTTCCCGTGGGCCATCTCCGGATTTCTCATCGGCATTCTCTTCCGCTGGATGTTCAACAGCGAATTCGGCGTCGTCAACGACCTGCTGTCAAAGGTGGGGCTGATCGACGAACCGATTCCATGGCTGGCTGATCCCAAAACGGCCATGACCGCCGTCATCATCGCCAATGTCTGGTACGGCGTCACCTTCTTCGCCATCATGATCCTGGCGGCGCTTCAGTCCATCCCCGACGAACTGTACGAGGCGGCCGAACTCGACGGCGCGGGCAAGGTCCGTACGCTGTTCCAGGTCACCATTCCGTATATCCGCGCCACCTTGGCGCTGACCGTGCTGCTCCGGGTCATCTGGATCTTCAACTTCCCGGACATCATCTTCGGGATGACCGGCGGCGGACCGTCCAACGAGACCCATATCGTGACCACCTGGATGATCACGATCACCCAGCAAGGGGACTACGGAAAGGCCTCGGCGCTCGGGCTCATCGTCGTCGCGCTGCTCCTGGTGTTCTCCGTCTTCTACCTCATGGCCACCCGCGAGAAGAAGGGAGCGAGGTCTTGATACGCAAAGAGTCCTTCGCGGGACGCGCGACCCGGATCACGTTTCTGACGATCTGGCTGGTCATCACGGTCTTCCCGCTGTACTGGATCACCATCACCTCGTTCAAGGCGCCCGGCGACATCTTCGCCTTCCCACTCGCCTACTGGCCCAAGGACTTCTCCTTCGAGAACTACACCGGGCTGTTCAGCAAGGCCCAATTCGGTGACTACCTCACCAACAGCCTGCTCGTCGCGACGGTCGCGGGCACGGTGGCGACGGCCATCTCCGTGCTCTCGGCCTATGTGCTGGCGCGGTTCGAATTCCGCACCAAGACGGCGCTGCTGATGGCCGCCCTGGTCACACAGATGATTCCGTCCTTCATCGCGCTCGGCCCGCTGTACACGATGATGACCCAGCTGAACCTGGTCGACAACCGGCTCGGGCTGATCCTCGTCTATATCGCGGTGTGCATTCCGTTCAGCACCGTGATGCTCCGCGGGTTCTTCGAGAACGTCCCGGACGCGCTGGAGGAAGCGGCCATGATCGACGGATGTTCGCGCTTCGGGGCGCTCTTCCGGGTGCTGCTGCCGGTGATGAAGCCGGGCATCGTGGCCGCGTTCATCTTCAACTTCGTGAACTGCTGGAACGAGCTCTTCCTGTCGGTCACCCTCATGAACAGCGACGCCAACAAGACCATCCCCACGGCGCTGAACGGCTTTATCTCCAGCTTCAACATCGACTGGGGTTCGATGTCCGCGGCGGCCGTGCTCACCATCGTGCCGACCATGGTGCTGTTCGCCTTCGCCAGCCGCCATATCGTCCAGGGGCTGACCTCGGGCGCGGTGAAGGGCTAGGCGGTGAAGGGCTGAGCGGTGAACGGATCAGCGGCGATGGGCTGAGCGCCCCCGGCTCGGGGGCCGACGGGTACGGGTCCAGGTCAGCAGCTGACCGGCCGTCCAGGTGTTGACGACCCGCTCCTGGGGGACGCCGCACTCCTCGGCCCGGGCACATCCGTCGATCTGCCAGTCGAGCTGGCCCGGGGCGTGCGCATCGGTGTCGATCGAGAAGAAGACGCCCGCCTGGACGGCCTGGCGCAGCAGTCGGCGCGGCGGGTCCAGCCGCTCCGGGCGGCAGTTGATCTCCACGGCGGTGCCCGCGGCGGCGCAGGCGCCGAACACCTCGTCGGCGTCGAACCGCGACTCCGGGCGGCGCCCGTCGAGTAGCCGCCCGGTGCAGTGCCCCAACACATCGACCAGCGGATTGCTTACCGCCGCGACCATCCGGCGGGTCATGGGGCGGGGGTCCATACGCAGCTTGGAGTGGACCGAGGCCACCACCACGTCGAGCCGGTCCAGCAGTTCCGGCTCCTGGTCCAGGGAGCCGTCGAGGAGGATGTCGACCTCGATGCCGGTGAGCAGCCGGAACGGTGCGAGCCGCCCGTTCAGCTCCGCGATCACCTCCAGTTGTTCGCGCAGCCGGTCCGCGGACAGCCCGCGGGCCACGGTCAGCCGGGGCGAGTGGTCCGTGAGCACGGCCCAGTCGTGGCCGAGGCGGGCCGCGGTACGAGCCATGAGATCGATCGGCGAGCCCCCGTCCGACCAGTCCGAATGCAGATGGCAGTCGCCGCGCAGGGCCGCCCGCAGCCCGGTCCCCGGCCGCTCGGCCGACGCTCCGCCCTGGTACTCCTCCTCCAGCTTCGCCAGATAGCCGGGCACCTCTCCGACCAGCGCCTCCCGGACCACCTGGAAGGTCGTAGGCCCGATCCCCTTGAGCGACCGCAGCGCGCCGGTGGCCGCCCGCCGCACCACTTCCTCTGCGGGCAGCCGCGACACCACCTCGGCGGCGGTACGGAAGGCGCGCACGCGGTACGTCGGGGCCTGGGCGCGCTCCAGGAGGAACGCGATCCGGTCCAGCGCCTCCACCGGTTCCATGGCATGCCCCGCCTTTCCCTCGGCCGGCTCCCGGTCCCCTCTTCAGAGTCGCGTGTTCCCGCTTCCGGCGCCCGCGGCGAGGGCGCGGCCGCCGTCCGCGATAATGATCGCCCGTCAACCGTTGACCGGACAGGCTGGGGAGCGAGCGAGAGGTGCCCGAGGTGGAGAACCTTGCGATCAAGCGGGAGGACTCTCTGGGCGAGCGCGTCGCCCACGAGCTGCGGGTCCAGGTCATCAGCGGCCGGCTGCGACCCGGTACCCACCTGGTCGAGGGCCAGCTCGCCGAGCGCTTCGACGTCAGCCGCGGCCCGGTGCGGGACGCGCTGCGCCGGCTGGAGGCGGAGGGTCTGGTCGCCTCCCAGCGGCGCGGGGTGTACGTCACCGGCCTGGGCGCCGAGGACGTCGAAGAGCTCTACACCCTGCGCGACTCCCTGGAGAGCCTGGCCCTGACCCTGGCCATGGACAAGGCGAGCGACGACGACTGGGCCCACTCCCGGTCCTGTGTGGAGCGTATGCGGCAGGCCGCCGAACGGTCGGACGCCCGGCTGTTCACCGCGGCCGATCTGGACTTCCACTCGCGGTTCTACGAGCTGTCCGGGCATCGGCGGCTGATCGCGGTGTGGGAGCAGTACCGGCCCACGTTCGCGGTCGTCCTCGACATCACCAACGCCCAGGACGTCGATCTGCACGCCCCCGCCGAGGACCACGCCACGCTGCTGGACGCCGCCCGCCGGGGCGATCGCGAGCTCGCCCTCACCACCCTGCGCGCGCATCTGGTGGGCGCCCGCGACCGGCTGCGCGCCGCCCTGCACGAGACCGCGGACCGGCCGAGCGGCTGAGGCAGGCCCCGGCTCCCCGGGCCGTAACACCTCCGCGGACACGAACGGGCGGCACCGCCGTAGCAGTGCCGCCCGCCGCCGCCGGATACTCCGTTGCTCCGTGCTGCTCCGTGCTGCTCCGTGTCGCTCCGTCAGGAGCCCGCGACCGCCGCGGGTTCCTCCGCGCGTGCGCCGGGCGCGGCGGCCTCCTCGCGCACCCACAGCGGCCGCAGCCGGTAGGTCAGCAGGTACAGCACCACGGACGCGCCGGCCGCCACGAACATGCTCAGGTCGCCCGCGCCCGGGTACGCCGCCGAGAAGGGCCCGGTGTAGAAGCTGGACTGCCAGAACGGCACCGAGGCCAGCACCCCGCCCGCCCAGGCCACGAAGCCCCAGCCGAGCACCCGGCTCCGGTCGTACAGCTCGGGGATCCGGGCCCGGTCGGAGCGCCCGCCGAGGTGGTAGTCGAGCAGCAGCACGGCCGCGAAGGGGGCGATGAAGTACGCGGTGAGGTTGAGGAAGACCTTGAACTTGTCCTCGGTCCCGGACTCGCCCCACAGGCTGATGCCGTACGCCAGCAGACAGATCACCACAACCGCCTGGGTGCGGGTGACCGGCACCTTCAGCGTCTGGACGGAGATCGCGCCGCCGTAGACATTGAGGAAGTTCTGCGCGAGCGCGGACAGGGTGATGGCGATCAGCGCGGGGACGGCGAACGGCCCGGCCAGCTCGTGCAGGGCGGTGATGGAGTCCGTACGCGGAGCGCGTGATGCGCGAGCACGTGCGGATGAGCCACCAGGCGCTCATGGCCGGTATCGACGAGCGGGAGAGCTGACCGCGGGAGGCCACCGCCCCCACGGCTCACTCGACCGTGGTCTCATCGGCCAGGGCGTGGCTGATGCGGCGGGTCGCGTCGTAGAGCTCCCGGTACAGCGGGTACCTGCGGTCGTAGACCGCGCGCCATGCCTCGTCCGGTTCGACGGTCGCGACGATCGGGTTCCAGCCGGAGGTGTCGACGCCGAGGGCCCGGGCCGCGAGCGCCGCGTCGCCGAGGCAGGCGCCAATGGTCTCGGCGGGGATCTGCTGCGGCAGGCCGATCGCGGCGGAGACGATGGCCGTCCACAGACTCCGGGCGCCACCGCCCACCGCGACCAGGCGGTCGATACGGGCCCCGGCGTCGGCGAACGCCTCGAGGTTGTGACGCACCCCGAAGGCGGTGGCCTCCAGCGCCGCCCGGTACAGCTCCGCGCGCCCGTGGCCCAGCGTCAGCCCGATGACGGTGCCGCGCGCCCGGGGGTCGAACAGCGGGGTGCGCTCCCCGGCGAAGTACGGCAGCATCAGCAGGCCCCGCGAACCGGGCGGCACCCGCTCGGCCTCGGCCAGCAGCGTGGCGAAGTCCGAACCGGTGAGCTCGCGCAGCCAGTCGGTGATGCTGCCGGAGGTGGCCATGCCCGCCGCGAGGCAGTAGCTGTCCGGGCGCACTCCGGTGGTGCCCCACAGCGCGGGGTGGCGCATCGGCCGCTCGCCCATGACGGTGAGGAACATGGTCGAGCCGTACATCACCATGGTGTCGCCGGGGGCCAGCGCGTCCACGCTCGCGGCCTCCGCCCAGGCGTCGATGGTGCCCGCGGTGACCGGCACCCCCTCGGGCAGCCCGGTGGCCGCCGCGGCGTCCGCGTGCACGGTGCCCACCACCTCGCCTGGCCAGGCCAGTGCCGGGAGTTCGAGGCCGGGGGCGACTCGCTGGGCCCAGGTGTCGCTCCAGCGCCGGGCGTCGAGGTCGTAGAGCGGATCGCACTGGCCGGCCGAGTGGTGGTCCAGTACGTACTCCCCCGTCAGCCGGTGCACCAGCAGGCTGGAGGCCATGAAGAACCGGCGGGTCGCCCGCCATACGTCCGGTTCATGGCGGGCCAGCCAGCGCAGCTTCGGGCCGACCGCCTGGCTGGTGAGCGGGGAGCCGCCGCGCGCCAGGATCTCCTGCGCGCCGAGTTCGGCGGTCAGCTCCGCGATCTCGGCGGTGGCGCGGGTGTCGACCCCGTACAGGATCGCCGGGCGCAGCGGGCGGCCGGCCGCGTCGGCGGGCAGCAGACACGGGCCGATACCGGAGATCCCGACCGCGGCCACCGCCCGTGCGGCCACGCCGTCGGCGGCGAGGAGTTCCCGGACGATGCCGGTGAAGTCGGCCCACCACACGGTCTCCGCGTCGTGCTCGAACCAGCCGGGGCGTGGGGTGGCGGTGCGGTGCGGGCGGGTGGCGCGGGCGAGCACCCGGCCATCGGCGCGGACCGCCACCCCTTTGGAGGATCCGGTGCCGATGTCGATCCCGAGAAACACCGGTTCGCACACCGGTCCGCCGTCGCCCGTCTCGGCTTGCGGCCGGGCGGAGGCGTGTGGCCGCTCAAAGCTGGAGGCCCGTGTCATACGCTCGTCGGTCTCCTCGTCGTAGGTCGCAAAGGTGCCCGGCATCAGCTGCATACGGTAGCCGCCGCCCGTACGGCGACGGCGCGGATGTCAATGCCCGCCGCCCGGAAACGGTTTACCGCCCGGCGTCCCGGGCAGGCGGATACTCGTGCTTCGGACCGGAGGCACACCCCGCGGGAGCAGTGTGACCGCTCGGGGTGCGCCCCCGGTTCGGTCCCGGACTCCTGCGCGGTGTCCACGGTCCCTCAGACCGTCAGCCGACCCGCAGGAGGTGTGTCTCATGACGACCGCAGTGCAGCCCAAGGCCCGCCCTTCGGCCCACCCGCACGACGACGCCCCCGACACCTCTGCCGAGTTCGAGAGGATCGCCGAACTCCCCGACGGACCGCGGAAGGAGGCCCTGCGACAGCAGGTGGTGGAGGCCTGGATGCCGATGGCCGACCGGCTGGCCGGGCAGTACCGCAACCGCGGCGAGTCGCTGGAGGATCTGCGCCAGGTCGCCGCGCTGGGCCTGGTGAAGGCCGTCAACCGCTACGACCCGGGACGCGGCTCGGCGTTCGAGAGCTTCGCGGTGCCCACCGTCGTCGGCGAGATCAAGCGCCACTTCCGCGACCACCTGTGGGCGCTGCACGTCCCCCGCAGGGTCCAGGAGTTGCGCAACCGGGTGCGGGCAGCCCATCGCGAGCTGTCCCACTCGCTGGACGACCGCGCGCCCGACATCGAGGAGATAGCCGGTCGCACGGGCCTCTCCGAGGAGGACGTACGCACCGGCGTGGCGGCCCTGGACAGCTTCGCCCCGCTCTCCCTGGACGCCCCGCTGACCGGCGCCGACGACGGCTACGCGCTGCGGGACACGCTCGGCGAGCCGGAGCCCGCCTATGACCGGGTGGTGGACCGGGAGGCCGTGCGGTCGGGGCTGTGCCGGCTGCCCGAGCGGGAGCGGCGGATCCTCTACATGCGCTTCTTCTGCGATATGACCCAGAGCCGCATCGCCGAGCAGCTGGGCATCTCCCAGATGCATGTCTCCCGCCTGCTCAACCGCACCTGCTCGCACCTCTGCGAGCAGGCCACGGCCGAGGTGAGCTGAGCGCCCACCCGGACGTGACGGGAATACATCCTATCTCTGACTTTGCCTCAGCGGAGAAGGGTCGGCCCATTCATGGCAAAGTCCCAGCAGAAGAGGTGAGGTTGTCGCGGGTGCCCGCTCAACCCCTTGACGACATCCGATGTCTCTCTTAGGTTCCTGGCGCCAGGTGAGTTGCGCAAGTCTGCGAAAACACCAAGGAGTGTCCATGCGCAGAAGAACTCTGCTCGGCGGCGCCGCCGCGACCGGGCTCGGCCTCACGGGCTGGGGCCTTACGGCGGCCCCCGCCGAGGCCGCGCCCATCGGGTCCGGCTGGACCGAGATCAACCCCGGCTACACGGTCCACCAGCCGCCGGACCGCACGCGCCACGAGTACAACAGCTCCACCGGAGAACACCACTTCTGGCTCTACGACACCGACCCCAGCACGTTTCCCGGGCAGGACTCGGGGCCGCGCAGCGAATTACGGTTCAAGAACGACTACACCTCCGGGCAGGCACAGTTCGAGTGCGACATGCGAGTGAAGTCCTCCGCGTACCGGGTCTGTGTGATGCAGGTGTTCGGCGCCGAGACTCAGGCGACCGCGTTCATGACGCTGGCCATGAACAACAGCCTGAACTACTACGACAAGACCGACCAGGTGATCTACTCCCCGATCTACGACACGTATCTGCGGTTGAACGTCATCCATGACACGACCACCCGCAGTGTGCACGTGTACGTCAACCGGGAGTTCCGCGTCAGCTTCAAGGACCACGGGCCGGGCACGCACTACTTCAAATGCGGGCTCTACGGCCGGGACGGGATGTCCGCGCGCTCCGACAACTACATCAAGAACATCCACGTCTACCGCAAGTAGCCCCACCGGTCACCGGGCCGGACCGGGCCCGGTGCTCTCCCGGACGACCAGGGCGGTGGGCAGTTCGAGGTTGACCACCTCCGGCTGCTCACCGCGCGCGAGCCGCACCACCATACGGGCCGCCAGCGCCGCCATCTCGGCCAGCGGCTGGCGGACCGTGGTGAGCTCGGGGGTGATCCACTGGGTGAAGGGGAGATCGTCGAAGCCGACCACGCTCACATCGTCGGGCACCGTAAGGCCCCGGTCGCGCAGCGCCCGGTAGACCCCGAGGGCCTGTACGTCGTTGCCGGCGAACACCGCGGTGGGCGGGTCCGCCAGGTCCAGCAGTGCGTGCATCTCGGCCATCGCGGGGCCACGGGCGTAGGTGCCGTGCCGGATGAGCTCCGGGTCCTCGGGGAGCCCCGCGTCCGCCAGCGCGGCGCGGTAGCCGTGCAGCCGGGTCCGGGTGGTGAGGCGGCCCGCCGGTCCGGCGATGGCCGCGATCCGCCGGTGGCCGAGCTCGGTCAGATGGCGGGTCGCGGCGTAGGCGCCGGGCCAGTTGGTGGAGCCGACGGACGGTGAGGCGGGGCTGGTGTCGGTGGCGGGCTGCACGATCACGAAGGGGATGCCCTTGCCGCGCAGTTCGTCCTCCTGGGCGGGCGACAGCTCGGACAGGGCCAGGATCGCGCCGAGCGAGCCACGGGCCTGGACGGCCTCGGCCCAGTTGTCCGCCAGGGCACGGCTCTTGTGGACGGCGGAGACGACCAGACCCAGCCGCTCGCTCTCCAGCGCCTCCTCCGCGCCGCGGATCAGCTCGGTGGCCCAAGGGTTGTCGAGTTCGTTGATGACGAACTCGACCTGACCGCCGCTCTGGGCGGCGCGGCCCGGCTCCGGATATCCGTAACTCTGGAGCAGTCGACGTACCTTCCCCCGTGTCTCCACCGATACATCCGACCTTCCGTGGAGAACCTTGGAGACCGTGGGGAGGGAGACCCCGGCCTCGGCCGCAATCTCCGCCAGTGTCCTCCGCCTTGCCATTCCGTCCTTCTCCCTCGGCTTCCGGCGCTCTCGCACAACATCAGCACTTCGAGCGCACACTCTTGACGTCATCCGATGTTTCTCTTACGTTACGGCCATTCTCGGCAGTTGCGAAACCTTGCGCAATGACCTGTGGCACGTGATTGGAGTCTCCATGCGCATGCCCCGCCGTCTCGCCAGCGGGTGCGCTGCTCCAGGTCTCGGTCACGACCTTCGCCGCGTACGCCCCGGCCCGCAAGCGGTTCCGCGGCCAGGCGGTGGTGCTGATGCTGATCGTCGCCCGCTCCCCCGACGACTACACCCTCCACGGTCGGACTCTCCTTGATGCGCACCAACCCGCAGGTCGGAATCGGTGCGCTGCTCGCAGGAGCGCTTGTTGCCCTGCTGCCCAGCCTGTTCGTCTATCTCGCCTTCCAGCGGACCTTCCTGACGGGGATCGCCGCCGGAGCAGTGAAGGGATGACCACGATGACCGAACCGACGCCCGCCCAGGGCCCAACACCACACCAACGACGCATCGCCGAGTTCCAGGAGCAGCGCTTCGGGCTCTTCGTCCACTGGGGGATCTACTCCCTCGCCGCCCGCCACGAGTGGGTCAAGCAGCGTGAACAGCTGACCGACGAGCAGTACCAGGCGTACTACGACCACTTCGACCCGGATCTGTACGACCCCGGAGCCTGGGCGGACGCCGCACACCACGCCGGAATGCGCTACACAGTGCTCACCACCAAGCACCACGACGGCTTCTGCCTGTGGGACTCGGCGCTCACCGACTACACCGTGGCCGGCACCCCACACGGCAAGGACCTGGTCGGGCCGTTCTGCGAGGCGTTCCGGGAGCGGGGTCTCGGGGTGGGCTTCTACCACTCGCTGCTCGACTGGCACCACCCCCAGTTCCCGCTGGACCGGCTCCATCCGCAGTGGGACGAGGACGCGCCGAACGGTGGCGACCCGGGCGACCGCGACATCGCGGCGTACGCCCGCTATCTGCACGGGCAGGTCGAAGAGCTGCTGACCCGGTACGGCCCCGTGGACACGCTGTGGTTCGACTTCTCGTACGCAGGCCGCGTCCGGCAGGGCAAGCCGATCACCGGCGGCAAGGGCAAGGCCGACTGGCGCTCGGAGGAGCTGGTGGCGCTGATCCGCCGGATCCAGCCGGATATCCTCATCAACAACCGTCTGGAGCTGCCCGGCGACTTCACCACGCCCGAGCAGCACCAGCCCGGCAAGCCACTGACCGACGAGGACGGCCGGCCGGTGGTGTGGGAGGCCTGCCAGACCCTCAACGGCAGCTGGGGCTACGACCGGGACAACCTCAACTGGAACTCCCCCGACCAGCTGATCCGGCTGCTCGTCGATACCGTCTCCAAGGACGGCAACCTGCTGCTCAACGTCGGCCCGAACGGACGCGGCGAACTGGAGCCGCAGGCCCTGGAGACCCTGCACGCGATCGGCGCCTGGATGCGGCTGCACTCCCAGTCCATCCACGGCGCCGGCCCCTCCCCGTACACCGCACCCACCGGCTGCCGCTACACCCAGCGCGGCGACCGCCTCTACCTCCATGTCCTCGACTGGCCCTACCGCCATCTCCACCTGCCGGGCCTGGCGGGCAAGGTGCGCTACGCCCAGCTGCTCAACGACGCGTCCGAGGTGCGCCGGCCGATCGTCGACCCGGCCTGGGACAACGGCAACGTCGCGCCCAAGGGCGTTCCGGCGGGGAGCCTCACCCTGGAGATCCCGGTCCGCAAGCCCGATGTGTCGGTCCCGGTCATCGAGCTGTTCCTGGAGCCGGACGCGGTGGCGGGCCCGCGCTGAGCTCCGGGCCCGCGCTGAGCTGGGGGATCCCGGTGCCCGACCGGGCGCCGGGATCCCCCTCGGCGTACCGTTAGTGGGTCTGCACCCACCAGGTCATCAGGCCGATGAACGAGGTGCCGCACGCATACGAGGCGCCGCGCACGAAATTCGCCGCCGCGAGCCGGGCGTAGCGGCGCCACCGCCCGGTGGAGCGACTGGGCGCCGGGGGACGATCCTGCGTAGACAGCATGTGGAGCCCCTTTCGTGAGCGTACGGACACCAGCGGGTCCACGCTGGGAGCCCGTCGGCGCCGGGCGTCACCGGGCCGCTCGCTGCGGGCTCCTTTGCGCTGCTCATAGCATACAAGTTTGTGATCTTGTGAAACCCGCAGGACCCGCCGGTAATTCGCTCTAGCGCATACGCTTCGCCGTCACCGTCCGGGTCTCGGTGTTCCAGCCCGAGACCCGAACGGACGGCTCGGAGCCGCCCAGGTCCGCCGCCCGGTAGGTGGCGGTGAGCGTCGTGGACTCCCCCGGCCACAGGCTGACCTGATTGTCCGTCCACCGCACGGGCAGGACGGGCGCGCCCGCGCCGGTCACCAGATGGGCGTCCACCAGCAGGGCCGGGGTCTGGCCGGTCGAGGTGTTGCGCAGGGTCACGGTCGTGGTCGCGGTGCCGTCGGGGGCGGTGGTGGTGTCCGCGGTGGCGGACACCGGCGCCTGGTCCATCTTGCCGAGCCCGGTCAGATCGGCGTAGGAGGTGGTCGGGGTGTAGTACCAGTCGGTGTTGTCCCAGTCGAGCACGTCCGGCTCGGTGGACAGCCAGTAGACGTTGCGGCTGACTTCCTTGCCGGCGCCATCGGTGAGCACGAGCTTGGCGAGGTAGGTGCCCGACAGACCGCTGACACTGGCGGGCACGGTCAGCGCGGTGGCCTTGCCGCCGTCGGCCGGCGCGGTCAGGCCGGTGGCGCTCTTGTCGTACTTCCGCGCGCCCTTGGTGTCGTAGAGGCTCACCCGTGCGGTCAGTCCGGTGGCCGCGTCATGCCGGTTGTTGACCACGACCACCGTCCGCGAGTCGTACGAGTACTGGATGTGCAGCGGCTCGTTCGCCTTCTTGGCGCCGAAGTAGGCCCCGCCCTGGTCGAGATAGCGGTCGAAGAGCTGCCAGTGCAGGGAGGTCCAGCCGCTGTTCAGCATCCAGTAGACGACGCCGGTGGCCGGTTTGGAGGTGTCGGAGAAGTTGCGGCCGTACGCCTCGTACTGGGCGCGCACCGCCTCGTACTGCGCGAGCTGCGCCTTGCGTACGTAGTCCTCGAGGCCGGTCGGCGGGCCGTAGCGGCCGCTGAGCGCGTTGCCGAACAGCTTCAGATCGCCGAAGGTGCTCGACGGCGAGCGGTGGTACTGCTTGGCCTTCGGGTCCTTCCACATCGTCTCCAGCTCGCTCGGGGACATCATCCGCCGGAGCGTGTCGAGGGTCGGGATGTCCGGTCCGGCGCTGGTCTCGGAGTTGAATCCGGTCGCGCCGCCCTCGCGCTTGGCGTACCAGTAGTTCGGGGGCACCCAGTCGTAGGGGCCGGTCATCTTCATCCCGGACTTGCCGAGGACCGGTGAGGACTTGGCGGAGGCCGCGGGGACGACCGGGTTCGGCCAGTCGGCGGCCTTCAGGGCGTCGAGGTAGTTCTTCTCGATCGTCGCGTCGGGCGCGAAGTCGCTGCCGATGAGGAAGGAGATGACGCTGGGGTGGTCGCGCAGCCGCGCGGCCTCGGCGGCCATGGAGTCCTTGGCCACCACGTAGTCGGCGGCCGACCACTTGTCGCCGGTCTCGTCGCCGTTGACCTGGCCCTCCCACTTGTCGCAGCACTCCCAGCCGGGGAGGGTGAGGATGCCGTAGCGGTCGGTGAGGTCGAAGAACTCGTCCGGCTCGATATGGCCTTCGAGGCGGATCGTGTTCAGGCCGAGGTCGAGGGCGTACTTGAGCCGGTCCTCGACGTAGCGGGCGTCCCAGCGCAGAAAGACGTCCGGGGACCAGCCGCCCGCCTTGATCAGCAGCGGGCGGCCGTTGACGGAGTACTGGCGGGCGCCGTCGGCGTTCAGCGGGGCCTTGACGTCCCGGATCCCGAAGGTCTCATGGGCGGTGTCGGAGGCCGTGCCCGAGACGGTGGCGGTCAGGTCGAGGTCGTACAGCGGCTGGCCGCCCATCCCGGCCGGCCACCACACCCGGGGCTGGTCCAGGCGCAGTTGCGGATAGGCCGAGGGCGCGAAGGTGACGGTCTTCTTCTCGTGTGCGGCCAGCGCCACGGACTGGCTGAAGGACACCGAACCGACGGTCCCGGAGACGGTGGCGGTGACGGGCGCGCCGGAGTCGTTGCGGGCCTCGGCCTTGACGGTCAGTTCGGCGGAGGACAGCGAGGGCACGGCCAGTTCTGTGGTCACATGCGCCCCGCGCAGGGCCACCGGGCCGCCGCGGCGGACGAGGACGTCGCGCACCAGCCCCATGTTCTCGTCGGGCGGGGGCTGCAGCCAGTCGATCCAGCCCATGGTGAGGTTCTTGCGCGGATCGTTGGGCTGGATCCTGAAGGCCACCGTGTTGGTGCCGGACTTCACCAGGTCGGTGATGTCCAGCTCATGGCGGGTGTACGCGCCGGCGACCTGGTCCTTGGTGGCGATCTGCTTGCCGTTGACGTACACGTCGGCGGCGGAGACGACCCCGCTGAAGTCCAGGTAGGTGCGGGCGTCGGGGTCGGTGACGGTGAAGTCGGAGCGATACCACCAGGGGACGGCGAAGTCGCCGGCCGGGATCTTCTTGAGGTTGGTCGAGTAGAACGGATCCGCGTACGTGCCCTTGGCCAGCAGGCCCGCGAGCACCGTCGACCGGGGCGCCATGGAGTACCAGCCGGTGGCGGGGTAGCCGGGCGTCGAGACGGCGGCGGGGCTGTCGCTGACCTTCGCCGAGGACTGCACGGCGAAGCCGGCCAGCGCGGTGGCCGTGCCCGCGGCCGCCCCCGGGGAGCTGAGCGAACGCTGGACGCG
>NZ_JBSFMM010000189.1:0-22355 GCF_053599555.1 Streptomyces sp. NPDC000941 | reverse complement strand
CCTGCCGCACCAGTTCACTGACGCTGGTGGGGGGTCGGCGCCCACCGCTCCCGCACCGCCGGGCGGCGGCAGGCTCACGGACGGCTGTACGGCACCGTTCGCCTGGCGCGCGCTCTCGATGATGTCGGCGGCCGCGGTACGGAACAGCTCCCGCCGCCGCACCCCGCGCGCCGCCGCGACCGCTGCCTCCGCGCCCTCGGCGCGGCCGACCGCCGCCAGCGTCTCCTGCTCCAGGTGGGGCCGGCCGCGCGGCCGCAGCCCCTCCGGGTCGCCGAGCAGGGCGACCGCCTCGGGGGCGCGCAGCAGCAGATCGGGGGCGAGCCGCCCGGCGGACAGCACCCGCGCCAGATTCTCCGCGGCGGCGCCCTCGTCGCGCAGCAGCCGCAGATACCAGGGCGTCTTGCCCAGGGCGTCGGAGACCTTCCGGAAGCCCAACAGCCCGGCGTCCGGATCGGCGGAGTCGGCGAACCAGCCCAACAGCACGGGCAGTAGCGTACGCTGAATCGCCGCTTTACGTGTCACACCGGACGCCAACGCCTCCAAATGTCGTAGCGCGGCGGCCGGATCGGCGTAGCCGAGCGCTTCCAGGCGCTGGCCCGCGGCCGCGGAGCTGAGCCGGGTCTCGCCGGGCTCCAGTTGGGCGACCGCGTCCAGCAGCGGCCGGTAGAACAGCTTCTCGTGCAGCCGCCGGACCTCGCGCGCGTGGCGCCGCCACGCCGTGCCCAGCTCGGCGACCGGCTCCGTACGGAAGCCCAGCGAGCGGCCCAGGCGCCGCAGATCGGCCTCGTCCTCGGGCACCAGATGGGTGCGGCGCAGCCGGTACAGCTGGATGCGGTGCTCCATGGAGCGCAGAAAGCGGTACGCGGCGTCCAGCGCGGCCGCGTCGGAACGCCCCACATAGCCGCCCGCGGCCAGCGCCGCCAGCGCGTCGAGCGTGGTGCCGCTGCGCAGCGTCTCATCGGACCGGCCGTGCACCAACTGCAGCAGCTGGACGGCGAATTCGACGTCGCGCAGGCCACCGGGGCCGAGCTTGAGCTCGCGCTCTATCTCGGCGACGGGGATGTTCTCTACGACCCGGCGGCGCATCTGCTGTACGTCGGGGACGAAGTTCTCGCGCTCGACGGCCTGCCACACCATGGGCGCGAGGGCGTCCACGTACGCCTGGCCGAGCTCCGCGTCGCCCGCGACCGGCCGGGCCTTGAGCAGCGCCTGGAACTCCCAGGTCTTGGCCCACCGCTGGTAGTACGCCAGATGGCTGGACAGGGTGCGCACCAGCGGCCCGTTGCGGCCCTCGGGGCGGAGGTTCGCGTCGACCGGCCAGATGCTGCCCTCGACGGTGGCCTCGGAGCAGATCCGCATCAGCCGGGAGGCGAGCCGGGTCGCGGCCTGCACCGCCTTGCCCTCCTCGGCCCCGTCGGCTCCCTCGTTGGCCTCGGCTACGAAGATGACGTCCACATCGGAGACGTAGTTGAGCTCCTGGCCACCGCATTTACCCATGCCGATCACCGCGAGCCGGCACGCCGCGGCGTCCTCGGGCTGCTCCTCGGCGGCGATCTCCAGCGCGGCGCGCAGCGTGGCGGTCGCCAGATCGGCCAGCTCGGCGGCCGCCTGGGCCACGTCGGTGGTGCCGCACACATCGCGGGCGGCGATGGCCAGCAGCGCCCGCCGGTAGGCGATGCGCAGCGCGTCGGGCCGGGGCCGCCCCGCCCCGTCCGGGCCCCAGATGCCCTCGGCCAGCGCCCGCTCGAACTCGGGGGTGGTCGGATGCAGATCCGCCGACTCGTACATCACCAGGGCCTGCCAGTCCCCCGGGTGCCGGGCCAGATGGTCGCCCAGCGCCTCGGACGCGCCGAGCACCCCGAGCAGCCGGTCGCGCAGCGGCTTGGCGGTGACGAGCGTGTCCAGCAGCGCCTGCCGCGAGCCACTGTCCGAAGCGGCCGCGGCGGCTCCCCCAGATCCCGCCGCGCCGTCCGGCAGCGCCTCGACGAGCCGTACGAGCCCGCGCAGCGCCAGGTCGGGGTCCGCGGACGCGCCCAGCGCCTCCAGCAGCACCGAATCGCTCCGTACGCCGGACAGCTCGGGCGAGTCCAGCAGCCGCTGGGCGGCGGAGGCGTCGGTGAAGCCGTGCCGCAGCAGCCGGGTGAAGTTACTGCTTCTGCGTCCCTGCGGTACGGACATGCCGCCGCCTCCCGTGCCTCTCGAGTGCCGCCGCCCATGGCCCCGCGCCACCGGTGACCAGGGCGGGCCCGATGACGAGCCTAGGCCCACGGGCACAGCCCGCGCCTACAGCACAGGCAGGTTCTTGCGCAGCTCGAAGGGGGTGACCTCGGAGCGGTACTCCTCCCACTCCTGCTTCTTGTTGCGCAGGAAGAAGTCGAAGACGTGCTCCCCGAGCGTTTCGGCGATCAGCTCGCTGCGCTCCATCAGGTAGATGGCCTCGCCCAGGTTCTGCGGCAGCGGTTCGATGCCCAGGGAGCGCCGCTCCGCGTCGGACAGCGCCCATACGTCGTCGTCGGCGCCGGCCGGGAGCTCGTAGCCCTCCTCGATGCCCTTGAGGCCCGCGGCGAGCAGCACGGCGTAGGCGAGGTAGGGGTTGGCGCCGGTGTCGAGGGAGCGGACCTCGACGCGGGTGGAGCCGGTCTTGCCGGGCTTGTAGAGGGGCACGCGGACCAGCGCGGAGCGGTTGTTGTGGCCCCAGCAGATGTACGAGGGGGCCTCGCCGCCGGCGCCCGCGGTGCGCTGTGAGCCGCCCCAGATGCGCTTGTAGGAGTTGACCCACTGGTTGGTGACGGCGGAGATCTCCCCGGCGTGGCGCAGCAGGCCCGCGATGAAGGAGCGGCCGACCTTGGAGAGCTGGAACTCGGCGCCGGACTCGTAGAACGCGTTCCGATCGCCCTCGAAGAGGGAGAGGTGGGTGTGCATACCGGAGCCGGGGTACTCGGAGAACGGCTTGGGCATGAACGTGGCCTGTACGCCCTGCTCCAGCGCCACCTGCTTCATCACCAGCCGGAACGTCATGATGTTGTCGGCGGTGGACAGCGCGTCGGCGTAGCGCAGGTCGATCTCCTGCTGGCCGGGGGCGCCCTCGTGGTGGGAGAACTCGACCGAGATGCCCATCGACTCGAGCATGGTGATGGCCTGGCGGCGGAAGTCCATGCCGATGTTCTGCGGGGTGTGGTCGAAGTAGCCGGAGGAGTCGGCGGGCTCCGGGCGGCTGCCGTCCACGGGCTTCTTGCTGAGCAGGAAGAACTCGATCTCGGGGTGGGTGTAGAAGGTGAACCCGAGGTCGGAGGTCCTGGCCAGGATCCGCTTGAGCACAAAGCGGGGGTCGGCGAACGACGGGGAGCCGTCCGGCATCAGGATGTCGCAGAACATCCGGGCGGTGCCGGGGGCCTCGGCGCGCCAGGGCAGGATCTGGAAGGTGCCGGGGTCCGGCTTGGCGATCATGTCGGACTCGTAGACCCGGGCGAAGCCCTCGATCGCGGAGCCGTCGAAGCCGATGCCTTCGTCGAAGGCGCCTTCGAGCTCGGCGGGCGCGACGGCGACGGACTTGAGGAAGCCGAGCACGTCGGTGAACCACAGCCGCACGAACCGGATGTCGCGCTCTTCGAGGGTGCGGAGCACGAACTCCTGCTGCTTATCCATGGTCCCCTATCCTTGCAGGTCAGACGGCACTTGGGGTACGTGTGGGGCACCTGTGGACCCCAGTATCACCCGGCGGGGTTTCGGAGAGGTTTCCGACCACTCCCCCGGCATCCCCGCCACGATGTGTGCATCGTACTTTCATCCGGCCCCGGACGGCCCCGAGCACTTCGCACACGGGCCCGCCACCAGGGTTTCGATACCCCTTGGGGGTAAGGTGTGGCCAACGTCGGCACACGCCGACACCGATCGTAGGGGCCGTGGCCGACCGGAGCGACCGGGGGAAGCGGAGGAAGGCGATGCGCGGACAGCGAACTCCAGGGCCCGGGCCCTGTGCCGCGCCGCTGCTGGGCATATAGGAGCGCGTCCGCCCACCCCGCACCCCCGCGCGGGCGAGGCGTACGCGCCGCCCCACCACGCAGCTCACACACATCGGCCATTGGGGTGCCCACTCATGCACGCATTCACTCGCCGCGCCGTGCTCGGTGCGGGAATCGCCGTCGCGGGCGGCAGCGGACCGCTCACTTCCTGCTCCGCCCCGTCCTCCGCGTCCGACGACTCACACGGCTCGCGGGCCGGCTCCGGTAACGCCGCCGCGGAGCCCGCCCCACCCCAAGACGGGGGGTATGTCTCCCCTCACGGCGAGGAGGTCGCCGCCGCCCATCGGGAGCGGGGGCCGGTACGGGAGATCCGGCTGACCGCCACCACCACCTCGCTCGACCTCGGCGCCCGTACGGTCAGGACCTGGGCGTACGACGACGAGCTGCCCGCCCGGCCGATCCGGGTCACCGCGGGCGACACCCTCGCGGTCCGGGTCGCCAACCATCTGCCGCACTCCACCACCCTGCACTGGCACGGCATCTCCCTGCGCAACGACATGGACGGCGTCCCCGGGGTGACCCAGCCGCCGATCAAGGCCGGGGCCTCCTTCGACTACCGCTTCACGGTGCCGGACCCGGGCACGTACTGGTTCCATCCGCACTCCGGCGTCCAGCTGGACCGGGGGCTGTACGCGCCGCTGATCGTCGACGACCCCAGGGAGCCGCTGGAGTACGACGAGGAGTGGATCGTCGTGCTCGACGACTGGGTCGACGGGGTGGACGGCAGCACCCCGGACGAGGTGCTGGACGAGCTCGGCGGCGGCATGGCCGGCATGCACGGAATGGATGACACGGGCTCCGGCGACGGCCCCCGCCCGCCCCGCACCGGCCCGTCCCGGATCCTCAGGGGCGCCAGGAGCCGGCTGCTGGACGGCGACCCGGGCAATGTGGCGTATCCGTACTACCTGGTCAACGGCCGCACCCCGGACGACCCCCGGACCTTCCGCGCCAAGCCCGGCGACCGCGTCCGCATCCGGATCATCAACGCGGGTGGCGACACCGCCTTCCGCGTCGCGCTCGGCGGCCACGCCATGACGGTCACCCACACCGACGGCTTCCCGGTCGAGCACACCACCACCGACGCGCTGCTGCTGGGCATGGCCGAGCGCTACGACGTGGTGGTCACCGCCCAGGACGGGGTCTTCCCGCTGATCGCGCTCGCCGAGGGCAAGGGGCATGCGGCGATGGCCCTGCTGCGCACCAGCGAGGGCGCCAGTGCGCCACGGCCGTCCGTACGCCCCAAGGAGCTGGACGGCAGGTTGATCACCGCGGACGAGCTGCGCGCCGCGGAGGACGTACGGCTGCGGCCCCGCGACCCCGACCGGACGATCCGCATGCGGATCACCGGGTCCATGAAGAAGTTCGACTGGGCGATCAACGGCAAGCCGTACGACCCGTCGCAGCGCTATCCGGTGCGCGCGGGCGAGCGGGTCCGGCTGTCCTTCATCAACGGCACCGACATGTGGCACCCGATGCATCTGCACGGCCACACCTTCCAGCTGCCGGACGGCGGCCCGCGCAAGGACACGACGATCCTGCTGCCGCACCACAAGGTGAACGTCGACTTCGACGCGGAGAACCCGGGGCTGTGGATGGTCCACTGCCACAACGTCTACCACTCGGAGTCCGGGCTGATGACGATCATCGGCTACCGGAAGTAGCGGGACCCTGCCGGCCCGGTCTCCGTCGTCGTCATACGAGCCGACGGAGACCGGGCCGACGTGACAAAGGAGACAGGGCCATCGCGTCAAAGAGACGATTAGACTGGGCGCCGTGCCTCAACTTCGTCTCGCTCTGAACCAGATCGACTCGACCGTCGGCGACCTCGACGGCAACACCGAGTCGATAGTCCACTGGACCCGGCACTCCGCCGAGCAGGGCGCCCACCTGGTGGCGTTCCCCGAGATGGCGCTGACCGGCTACCCCGTCGAGGACCTGGCCCTGCGCTCCTCCTTCGTCGAGGCGTCCCGCGCCGCGCTGCGCGCGCTCGCCGCCCGGCTGGAGGCCGAGGGCTTCGGCGAGCTGCCCGTCGTCGTCGGCTACCTCGACCGCAGCGAGCGCGCCCAGCCGCGGTTCGGCCAGCCCGCCGGGGCCCCGCAGAACGCCGCGGCCGTGCTGCACCGCGGCGAGGTGATCCTCACCTTCGCCAAGCACCACCTGCCGAACTACGGCGTCTTCGACGAGTTCCGCTACTTCGTCCCGGGCCAGACGCTGCCCATGATCCGCGTGCACGGCGTCGATGTCGCCCTCGCCATCTGCGAAGACCTGTGGCAGGACGGCGGCCGGGTGCCCGCCGCCCGCTCCGCCGGGGCCGGGCTGCTGCTGTCGATCAACGCCTCGCCGTACGAGCGCGACAAGGACGACACCCGCCTGGAGCTGGTCCGCAAGCGCGCCCAGGAGGCGGGCTGCACCACCGCGTACCTCGCCATGATCGGCGGCCAGGACGAGCTGGTCTTCGACGGCGACTCGATCGTCGTCGACCGCGACGGCGAAGTGATCGCCCGCGCCCCGCAGTTCGCCGAGGGCTGTGTGCTGCTCGACCTCGACCTGCCCGCCGCCGACCCCGGCACCGTGCCACAGGGCATCGTGGACGACGGGCTGCGCATCGAACACCTCACGCTCTCCGCTGACCCCCTCCCGGCGTACGAGCCCGAGCTGGCCGGCGGCACCGCCGAGCGCCTCGGCGACGACGAGGAGATCTACACCGCGCTCGTCGTGGGCTTGCGCGCGTATGTGGCGAAGAACGGTTTCCGCAGCGTGCTGATCGGCCTGTCCGGCGGCATCGACTCCGCGCTCGTCGCGGCCATCGCATGCGACGCGGTCGGCGCGCAGAACGTGTACGGCGTCGCCATGCCGTCCCGCTACTCCTCCGAGCACTCCATCGCCGACGCCGCCGAGCTCGCCCGGCGCACGGGGCTGAACTTCCGTACGGTCCCGATCGCCCCGATGTTCGACGCCTATATGGAGTCGCTGCACCTCACCGGCCTGGCCGAGGAGAACCTGCAGTCGCGGCTGCGCGGCACGATGCTGATGGCCATCTCCAACCAGGAGGGCCACATCGTGCTGGCCCCGGGCAACAAGTCCGAGCTGGCCTGCGGCTATTCGACCCTGTACGGGGATTCGGTCGGCGCGTACGGCCCCATCAAGGACGTCTACAAGACGTCCATCTTCCGCCTGGCGAAATGGCGCAACCAGGCCGCGGAAGAGCGCGGCCAGACCCCGCCCATCCCGGAGAACTCCATCACCAAGCCCCCGAGCGCCGAACTCCGCCCGGGCCAGGTCGACACCGACTCCCTCCCCGACTACGACGTGCTCGACCAGATCCTGGAGCTGTACGTCGACCGGGACCAGGGCCGGGCGGAGATCGTCGCGGCGGGCTTCGACGACGAGCTGGTCACGCGGATTCTGCGGCTGGTCGACACCGCGGAGTACAAGCGCCGCCAGTACCCGCCGGGCACCAAGATCTCCGCCAAGGGCTTCGGCAAGGACCGCCGCCTCCCGATCACGAACCGCTGGCGCGAACACGGCTGAGGTGGGTGGGGGCACCCCACCCGCCCGTCGTGGCTTGGGGGCTCCGCCCCAGCCCCCGGCGCCGGCGCCGCCGCCGCGGGGTTGCCGCCGTGGGGTTGCGGGGTTGCCGCCGCCCGCTCGCCTGCGCGGCGGGGCGACGCGGTCAAGCCCCCGGCGCACAGTCCAGCCGCGCGCGGGGCCGGGGCTCCGCTCCAGCCCCGGCGCCTTCCGGGCCCGCCCACGCGCCGGCGCCGCGCATCGGTGCGGGCCCGGGGCCCGGCGCTGCCGGGCCGCACATCGACCGCGGCACATCGACCGCGGCACAAGGGCCGAGGGCCAGGGCCGGAACCTGGACCTCCGGCCCCGCTCGGCGGAGCCGCCGCGGCGGAGCCGACCACCGCGCCTAGCGGGTCACCCTCGCGTCCAGGAACTTCCTGATCAGGCTCAGCCACTCCCCCGGCGCCTCCAGGAACGGCAGGTGGCCGGACTGGATTTCGGCGAACTCCGCGTCGGCGATGCCGTCCGCGACCTGCCGGTGGTGGTACGGCGTCGCCATCCCGTCAAGGACGGTGGAGATCACCAGGGTCGGCACCCGGACCCGGCCCAAGTCCTCGCGTACGTCCACGCTCCCGACGAGCTCGACCTGCTCGACCGCCCCGGGCGGCACGGACGCGCCGGTCCCGGCCACCGCCTCCGCGAGCTGGTCCGGGGTCATCCGGTCCGCGTACGGCGTTCCGGCGGCGGTCAGCAGCGCCCAGCGGGCCGTCGCCTCGGAGTCACCGGACCTGAGGTGGCGGAGCCAGTCCCCGACCAGTAGGCGCATCCGGGCGTTCGGGTGGGCGAAGGTGGCCGTCAGCACCAGGGCGGTCACCCGCTCGGGGTGTCGGGTCGCGGCGCGCAGGGCGACGGGGCCGCCGAGGGAGTAGCCGGCGATCGCGAAGGTCTCAAGGCCCTCCTCGACGGCGGTGGCGACGACGTCGTCGGCGAGTCGGTCGAGGTCCAGCGGGCCCTCGGCGCGTGGGGTGCGGCCCGAGCCGGGGTAGTCGGGGCCGACTACCTTGTACCGTTCGGCCAGCCCGTCCAGGATCGGGCCGTAGTTCCCGTCGATGCTGCCGGTGCCGCCGTGGGCGAGGAGCAGCCCGGGGCCGGTGCCGCGCACGATGCGGCCGAGGCGTCCAAGGGGTGACGTGGCGGTCATGACGATGTTCCTTCCACTGGACGGTCGATGTGCTGGATCCGGCCCCGTGAGGGGCGGGAAGACATCGAACTCATGGCCGCGACGCTAAAGTCTCACATCGATGTCAGAGTCAAGCCGGAGCGGCAAACTCACCGACGTGCGCACGGGCCCACTGCTCGAAGGTGCGCGGCTCACGCCCGGTGACGTCCCGGACCGTCGGGTACGTGGACGACTCGTCGAGGGTTCCGTCGACGAAGAAGCCGAAGAAGGCGTCGACGTACTCGGCGGGCATGGTCCGGCTCATGTCCTCCCGCGCCTCCGCGTCTGTCAGGCCGTGGGACTGCAGGTCGCGTCCGAGCACCTTGGCGAGCACGGCGACCTGGTCGGCGGGCAGCAGGGACTCCGGGCCGGTCAGCTCGTGGATACGGCCGTCGTGGTCGTCGGTCAGCAGCGCCGGCACCGCGACGGCCGCGATGTCGTACGGGTCGATGGCGGCGGTCCGTACGCCGGGGAACGGCACGCGCACCTCGTCGCCGACCGCGAGCTGCGGTAGCCAGCGCAAGGCATTGGACATGAAGGACCGGGGCCGCAGGAAGGTCCAGGACAGCCCGGACTCGCGCACCGCACGCTCGGAGAGGGTCATATAGCGGGACACCGCGTTGTCGAGGTCGGCGAGCGCGGCCGAGCCGCCGGACAGCAGCACCACCCGCTTCACTCCGGCCTGCCGGGCCTGCGCCAGCAACTCCGGCATGTCCTGATACCCGGGCAGCAGGAAGATCCCACTGACCCCCGCCAGCGCGTCGGCCAGGCTCTGTGGCCGGTTCAGGTCACCCGCCACGGGCTCGACCCCGGGCGGGAGCAGCCCGGCGGCCGACGGATTCCGGGTCAGCGCGCGCACCTGCTCGCCGGCCTCGGCCAGCGCACCGACCAGTTCCGATCCCACATTCCCTGTCGCACCTGTCACCAAGATCATTTCACTTCTCCCTGTCGGCGAATGGACGGAACAACCACCGAACAGCCACTCAGTTCGCACGTTCCCGGCAGGCTTCGGGCAGCCGGTCGCCGTCCTCCCCGCGCAGCTCCCTGGCCACGGCGTCGACGTTGACCGCATGCAGATCGGGGAGGGTGGCAACAGGCTGGAAGCCCGGATAGGAGCTCTTCAGTTCGGCGATGGCCGAGTTCTTCTCCTCGCGGGTCACCTTCTCGCCGCCGGGCGACTCGGCGGCGACGGTGGGCCGAACCAGGTGGCGGATGTGCAGCAGGTAGTCGCGCTGCTGACCGATCAACTCGGCCGGCGCACCAGGTGCTCCGTGGCCGGGATAGAGGGTGCGGGCGTCGGGGAACTTGTCCTCGAGCCGGTCGAGATCGGTGAGCCAGCCGCAGGTGTTGCCCTCGATCAGCGCGGGCGTGGCCTTGCTGTTGACCAGGTCGCCGGCGAAGAGCGCGCCGGAGCGGGGCTCGTAGTAGGCGGTGGTCGTCACCGATTCGCCGGGGCCGAACTCGGCGGTCTCCAGCCGGACACCGCCGGCGTCGAGGGCGGCACCGGGCCGGATCAGGTGGTCCGGCAGGGTCAGCTTCTTGGCGTAGTCGGAGCCGGGGAGCTTTCGGGTGAGCTTGTAGAAGCCCAGTGGGTCGTCGCGCATGAAGTCCCTGCTCGCTTCGGAGGCATAGATCCCGGCCTGCGGATACGCGTCATGGAGGACTCCCGCTCCGCCGACGTGGTCGGGGTGGGGATGGGTGATGAGAACGGCGGCGACGGGCTTGGCGGTGCCCTGGAGGGCTTTGAGCGCGCCGCGCGCATCGGTGAGCGAGCGCTGGGTGTCCACGACGATCAGCCCTTCGGGCGCCGGGAACCAGTAGGTGTTCACCGAGCCCGGATTGGCGGAGGAGATCCGCTCCACCCGAAGCGGCTTGGCGCTGTTCAGGGTCCCGCCCGCGGGCTTCTCGGGGTCCTTGCCGTCACCGTCGCCGGAACAGCCAGTGGCGGCCATCACGAGCGCACACAGCAGGGCCAGCCCGGATAACAGCAGGCGTCGCGTTCGGGTGCGGGATGGCCGTGCGGAGGCGTGAGGCATGGTGCCACTCCTGTCGAACCCAAATATATGTAGTGGAACGTTCCCTAACATTGGCGCGGCCTATAGCCTAGAGCCGCGATCATCAAAGAGGCAAGGAACCAAAGGGGAACTTCGATGCGACGCTCGGCGGCGGAAACGCGCGAGCATGTACTGACGGTCGCCCACGACCTGTTCTACTGGCACGGCGTCCGCGCCGTCGGTATCGACCGGGTCGCCCGCGAGGCGGGCGTCGCCCCCACCACGCTCTACCGGCTCTTCGCCTCCAAGGACGACCTGGTCGCCGCGTACGTCGAGCACAACGGGCACGGCTACCAGCAGTGGTTCACCGAGGCGACCCGGGCCGACGGCCGCCATCCGCGCGAGCGGATCCTGGCGCTGTTCGACGCGCTCATCAGCCAGGTGCAGCCCCAGCAGTGCCGAGGCTGCCCCTTCCTGATGACGCTCGCCGAGTTCCCCGACGGCGAACTGCCGGCCCACCGCAACGCCGTTGCCGTCAAGCGTTGGGTCCGCGACCGTTTCCGTGAACTCACCGACGCCCTGGCGGCCGTATCCCCGATCGCCGACCCCCCGGCGCTCGCCGACCAGCTCACCGTCACCCTGGAAGGCGTCTACGCCTCAGTCCAGGCCCACCGCGCGGACTGGCCGGCCCGGCAGGCCCGCGCCATGGCCGAACTGCTCCTGGACGCACACCGGGCGTGACGTCGGCCGACCGGTCAGCCCACTTCGGTGAGGCGCGGCACCGACTCGCTGCTCGCCACCACCCGCGACGTCCCACTCGTACCGCGGTCGAGCACCCCCGCCGTGACCGCGACGGCCAGGCCGACGACCGCGAGCGCCGCGCCGACCAGGGTCGGCGAGGTCCAGCCCCAGCCGGCCGCGATCGCGACGCCGCCGAGCCAGGCGCCGCCCGCGTTGGCGAGGTTGAAGGCGGAGTGGTTGGAGGCGGAGGCGAGGGTCGGGGCGTGCCGGGCCTTGTTCATGACCAGCATCTGCAGCGGGGTCGTGGTCATGAAGCCGACCGCGCCCAGCACCACGACCGTGACCATGGCCGCCCACTTGATATGCACGGTGAAGTCGAACAGCACCAGCACCGCCGCGAGCGCCGCCAGCGATCCGTAGAGCGTGGGCCGCAGGGCCCGGTCGGTGAGCGGGCCGGCGAGCAGCGCGCCCAGGGTCATGCCGATACCGAAGAGAGCCAGCACCACCGTGACGGAGGACTCGGCCAGGCCGGTGACCTCGGTCATCATCGAGGCGAGGTAGCTGTAGACCGCGAAGACGCCGGCGAAGCCGAAGACCGCGGTGAGCAGCCCGAGTACGACCTGGCGGTCGCGCAGCGCGCCCAGTTCGTGGCGGAGGCCGGCCTGATGGTCCATGGAGATCTGGGGAATGAGCCGGGCCAGCGCGGCCATGGCGACGACGCCGATCGCGGCGACCACGAGGAAGGTGGCGCGCCAGCCGAGGTGCTGGCCGAGCAGCGTGGCCACGGGGACGCCGACGACGTTGGCGACGGTGAGGCCGAGGAACATCGTGGCGACCGCGCGGGCCCGCCGCTCCTCCGCCACCAGCCGCGCCGCGACCACCGCGCCGACGCCGAAGAACGCGCCGTGCGGCAGCCCGGCGAGCACTCGTCCGGCCATCAGCAGCCCGAAGGAGGGGGCCAGGGCGGAGGCGAGGTTGCCCACCGTGAAGAGCGCCATAAGAAGGATGAGCATCCGCTTGCGCGGGATACGGGAGCCGAGGGCGGTCAGGAGCGGGGCGCCCACCACGACACCGATGGCGTAGGCGGAGACGAGGTACCCGGCGGTCGGCACGGAGGTGCCCAGATCGTCCGCGACGTTGGGCAGCAGGCCCATCATCACAAACTCGGTAGTACCTATGCCGAAGGCGCTCACAGCGAGTGCGAGCAGGGCCAGGGGCATGAGAGACCTTTCAAACGAAGGAGAAAAGGGACGTGACGCGTATGTTCTCTGCCGGAACAAAGTCTCTCATGCGTTTTGTTCCCCAGGAGAATCCGCCAGGTGAACATGTTGTTAGATCTTGCGTACGGCGCGGTCCCCAGCGCGCTCAGAGCTTCACGGCCGCGCTCAGAGCTTGACCGACGCCGCCACCGGCAGATGGTCGCTCTCGGTCCGCGGCAGGGTCCACGCCGAGACCGGCGACACCCCGCGCACCATGATCTGGTCGATGCGCGCCATCGGGAACGACGCGGGCCAGCTGAAGCCGAAGCCGTCGCCCGCCGCGCCCTGCGCGGACCGCATCTGCGAGGTGACGGGGGCCAGCGAGCGGTCGTTCATGGTGCCGTTGAGGTCGCCCAGCAGGATCACCTTGTCGAGCGGCTCGTTGGAGATGGCCTCGCCCAGCGCGTCGGCGCTGTCGTCGCGCTGTCCTGCGGTGAAGCCCGCGTTGAACTTCACCCGGACGGATGGCAGATGCGCGACATAGAAGGCGACCCGGCCGTCCGGCGCGGCGACCGTGGTGCGCATCGCCCGCGTCCAGCCCAGCTTGATGTCCACCGGCTTGGTGCCGGAGAGCGGGTACTTGCTCCACAGCCCGACCGTGCCCTGGACCGTGTGGTAGGGGTAAGTGCCGCCCAGCGCCCGCTCGTACGTGGGCACCGCGGCGGTCTTCAGCTCCTCCAGGGCCACCACGTCCGCGCCCGAAGCGGCCACGTCCTTCGCGGTTTTGGCCGGATCGGGGTTGTCCGCGTTGACGTTGTGGGTGACGACGGTCAGATCGCCTTCGCCGCCGGACTTGTCGGCGAACATCAGCCCGCCGAAGAGGTTCAGCCATACGGAGACCGGCAGCACCAGCGAGAGCACGGCGCTGGCCGACCGGCGGACCAGCGCGAGCACCAGCAGGATCGGGATCAGCAGGCCCAGCCAGGGCAGAAAGGTCTCCAGCAGGCTGCCGAGGTTGCCCACGCGGTTGGGGATCTCGGCGTGGAAGGCCATGACCAGCGTGAGCAGCACCGCGATCGCGGCGAGGACCAGCCCCCGCCGCCAGATGCCGCGGTCACGGCGGAGCCGGTCGAGCAGGCGCCGGGCCCGGGAGCCAGTCGGCTCAGGGGCCCCGTGCTGTTCCGTCTCCTGCGTGTACGCCTGCGCCATTCGTCGTCCGTCCCTCGCTGCCTCAACTGCCGCGCCCTGGGCTAAGACCCTAGGCGATGACCAGTGCTTTCCCCGACGCTCCGGGCGAGTGCCCCAGGAGAGGGGACGTTCGCCGGGAGCGTACGGGTTCCGGCTCTGGGGGGAGGGCGGGACCACTGTGACACAACGGGCACAAACCGGCCGTAAGACGGCGGGCGCCACCAGCCGTGCGGCGGCGGGTGTCGGCCCTTAGGTCCGCACCCCCTCGAGCACCGTATCGACGATCGTCTCGGCCAGCCCCTCCGGAAGCGCCTTCCGTTCGTGAAGAATCGTGCGGGACAGCATCGGACCGGTGAACAGATCGGCGATCAGCTCGACATCGAGGTCGTCGCGGATCTCGCCGTTCGCCATCGCGCGGCGCAGCACCTCGTACATCACCTCGCGCCGGGCGGCTATCACATGGTCCTCATAGGCGCTCCACAGCTTGCGGTTGGCGTGCATCTGGGTGAGGACGGTGCGCAGCAGTGCGGAGCTGCGCTTGGCCAGGCCGCGCCGCCGCATCCGCTCCAGGATGGTGACCAGGTCGTCGCGGACCGAGACCCCGAGGGCCGGCTCGCTCGGCTCCTCCAGGGAGCGCACCACATCGATCAGCAGCGCGTCCTTGCCGGACCAGCGGCGGTAGACGGTGGCCTTGCCGACCCCCGCCTCGCGCGCGATGCCCTCGATGGACAGCTCGCCGATCGTGGCGCCCTCCTCGATCAGCCGCAGCGTGGCCTCGATGATCGCGGCGTCGACGGCGGCGCTGCGCGGCCGCCCCGGCAGCCGGGGCCCCGCGCAGTCACGCGCGGCCGTGGCCCCGTCGCGCGCGGCCGTGGCCCCGTCGCGGGCGGCCGTCGCTCCGTCCGGAGCGGCCAACGCCCCGTCCGGAGCCGCCAACGCCCCGTCGCGCGCGGTCATCGCTCCGCTCCTGCCCCCGCGCTCTCCCGCGGCCGGTCGCCGCCGGGCTCGCCTTCGGCGGCGGCCTTGCCGGGCAGGAAGGCCACCACGACCAGCGCGCCGATGAGAGCGACGGCCGCCGAGCCGAGCGCGGTGATGTGCATGGCGTGGACGAAGGCGTCGTGCGCCGGGCCGACCAGCACCTGGCCCTTGGGCCCCAGCTTCTCGGCGAGGCCGAGAGTGGCCTCGACGGACTCCCCCGCCGCGTGCCGCGCGGAGTCGGACAGCCCGGGGGCTGCCGCCAGGGTGTCCTTGATGCCGTTGCGGTAGGTGGCGGAGAGCACCGAGCCGAGCACCGCGACCCCGAGCGCGCCGCCGACCTGGCGGAAGGTGTTGTTGAGCGCCGAGCCGGAGCCGGCCTTCTGGCGCGGCAGCGTCTGCATGACCGTCAGCGTGACGGGCGGCATGATGTGGGCCATTCCCGCGCCCTGGAAGAAGAAGAGCACCTCCATCACCACGAGGGGGGTGTCCACCCCCAGCAGCGTGAACCCGGCCATGGTCCCGGCCACCAGCAGCATGCCGCCGGCGCACACCGCCCGGACCCCGAACCGCTCGACGACCAGCCGGGTGCGCGGCGCGAAGATCAGCTGGGCGACGGCGAGCGGCAGGATCAGCAGGCCGGACTCCAGCGCGCTGTAGCCACGCACGCTCTGCATGTAGAAGACCATGAAGAACGTGACGCCCATCAGGGCGAAGAAGACCAGCGCGATCGCGGCGATGGCGGCCGAGAAGGCGGGCTTGCGGAAGTACGAGACGTCGATGGCCGGGTGGTCGCTGCGCTTCTCGTACACCACGAACAGCACCAGGATCGCGAGTCCGCCGGCGATCGTGCCGAGCACCTTCGCATCGGAGAAGTCGGCGAGCTGGCCGCCCTTGATGATCCCGTACACCAGCAGCACCAGGCCCACGACCGACAGCAGCACACCGCCGGGGTCGAGCCGGCCGGGCGCCGGGTCCTTGGAGTCGGGGACCAGCAGCGACATCGCGATCAGCGCGATGATGACGACGGGCACATTGACGAAGAAGACCGAGCCCCACCAGAAGTGCTCGAGCAGCACTCCGCCGGTGATCGGGCCGATCGCGATGCCGAGGCCGACGGCCGCGGTCCAGATGCCGATGGCCTTGGGCTGCTCGTCACGTTCGAAGACGTTCACCAGGATGGCGAGGGTGGCGGGCATCACCAGCGCCGCGCCCAGGCCCATCAGCGCCCGGAAGCCGATCAGTTCGCCCGGCGTGCTGGAGTACGCGGCGAGCACCGACCCGATGCCGAAGATCACCATGCCGCTGAGCAGCACCTTTTTACGGCCCAGCCGGTCGCCGAGAAGACCGGCGGTGAACAGCAGCCCGGCGAAGACGAGGGTGTAGGAGTTGATCGCCCATTCCAGCTGGCTCTGGCCGGCGCCGAGCCCTGTCGGCTTGGGCGAGGCGATGGTCTTCATCGCCACGTTGAGTATGGAGTTGTCGAGGACGACGACCAGGACGCTGAGCATCAGCACGACCAGGATCGCCCACCGTCTGCGGTGGATCACCTCGGGGACGTCGCTCACGGCGGGGGCGCCCTGGGTGTCGGAGGGGGATGCCATATGGCCCAGGCTAGATCGCGTTCCGATACGGAACCGTCTCGTATTAGAAAGTCTTTGCGAGCCTTTACCCGCCTTTACGGTCCCGCGCATGCCGAGCCGACCTGTGCCGACTGTGTCGGCCTATAGAGGGCCCACTTTCGCCCGGCGGCACCGCGTGCCAGCATGGGGGTGGTCCGGGGACGCCGTGAGGGTGCCTCGAGATGACGAACAGGAGCGTTGCAATGACGCACGTCAGCCCTGCCGGGAAACAGCCCGACAGCAGCGGGACCGGCCCCTCCGAGGCCGGAAAGGCGCTGTACGGAGGGAAAGGGTCCCGGCGTATCACCGTCCGCGATATCGCCGCCGCCAAGGAGCGCGGCGAGAAGTGGCCCATGCTCACCGCCTATGACGCGATGACCGCCTCCGTCTTCGACGAGGCCGGCATCCCGGTCATGCTGGTCGGCGACTCGATGGGCAACTGCCACCTCGGCTACGAGTCCACCGTCCCGGTCACCCTCGACGAGATCACCATGCTGTCCGCCGCCGTCGTACGGGGCACCAAGCGCGCCCTGATCATCGGCGATCTGCCCTTCGGCTCGTTCCAGGAAGGCCCCGTGCAGGCGCTGCGCAGCGCCACCCGGCTGGTCAAGGAGGCCGGGGTGGGCGCGGTGAAGCTGGAGGGCGGCGAGCGCTCCGCCCACCAGATCGAGCTGCTGGTCCAGTCCGGCATCCCGGTCATGGCCCATGTCGGCCTCACCCCGCAGTCCGTCAACGCCTACGGCGGCTATCCGGTGCAGGGGCGCGGTGAGGAAGCCGCGCAGCAGCTGTTGCGGGACGCCAAGGCCGTACAGGACGCGGGCGCCTTCGCGGTCGTGCTGGAGACGGTCCCGGCCGAGGTGGCCGCCGAGGTCACCCGCTCGCTGCAGATCCCGACCGTGGGCATCGGCGCCGGGCCCGACTGCGACGCACAGGTCCTGGTGTGGACCGATATGGCGGGTCTGACCGGCGGCCGCGTGCCGCGGTTCGTCAAGCAGTACGCGCAGCTGCGCCAGACTCTCGGGGACGCCGCGCGCGCCTTCGCGGAGGAAGTCGTCGGCGGCGCCTACCCGGCCGCGGAGCACTCCTTCCACTAGCCACCGCGGCACGCCGACAGCCCGCCGATCTTCCCCCGTCGGCGGGCTGTCTGCTGTATGTCGGTGGGTTGTCGGTAGCGGCTGTCATCGTGGCGGTATGACGCGATACGAACACACGACCAGCGGCGGCAACGCCGTCGAAGTGCGGGGGCTGGTCAAACACTTCGGCGACACGAAGGCCGTCGACGGAGTGGACCTGACCGTGCCCGAGGGCACCGTCCTCGGCGTGCTCGGGCCGAACGGCGCGGGCAAGACCACCCTCGTCCGCTGTCTGTCCACCCTGCTGGTGCCGGACGCCGGCACCGCGGTGGTGGCCGGGTACGACGTGGTGCGCCAGCCCCGGCAGCTGCGCCGCACGATCGGGCTGACCGGGCAGTACGCCTCGGTCGACGAGAAGCTTTCCGGCTGGGAGAACCTGTACATGATCGGGCGGCTGCTCGATCTGTCCCGTAAGGACGCCCGCGCGCGGGCGGACGCCATGCTGGAGCGGTTCTCCCTCACCGACGCGGCCAAGCGGGCCGCTCGCACCTACTCCGGCGGTATGCGCCGCCGGCTGGACCTGGCCGCGTCCATGATCGGCCGGCCCTCCGTGCTCTATCTGGACGAGCCGACCACCGGTCTGGACCCGCGCACCCGTAACGAGGTGTGGGACGAGGTCAAGCGGATGGTCTCCGAGGGCTCCACGGTCCTGCTGACCACGCAGTACATGGAGGAGGCCGAGCAGCTGGCGGACGACCTGACGGTCATCGACCAGGGCAAGGTCATCGCCGAGGGCCGGGTCAACGAGCTCAAGGCCAAGGTCGGCGGCCGCACCCTGCAGATCCGCCCGACCGATCCGGAAGAGCTGCACCGCATGGTCGGCGCCATCGCCCAGGCGGGGCTCGACGGCGTCAGCGGCGCGACCGCGGATGTGGAGGAGGGCCTGGTCAATGTGCCGATCATCAGCGATGAGCAGCTGACCGCCGTGATCGGACTGCTCGGCGAGCGCGGCTTCGCGATCTCCGGGATCGACACCCATCTGCCCAGCCTGGACGAGGTGTTCCTGGCCATCACCGGTCAGAAGACGTCCATTTCTGATACGCACGACGCACTTGAGGAGGTCGCCGCGTGAGCGCCGCGACGGTGAGTTCCGCGCCCGTGAAGGCGCTGCCCGGAGAGGGCCGGATCGGGCTGCGCGCCAATCTGCGCCATATCGGCGCGCTGGTGCGGCGTAACGCGCTGCAGATCAAGCAGGACCCGGAGTCGATGTTCGACGCCCTGCTGATGCCGATCGTCTTCTCACTGCTGTTCGTGTACGTCTTCGGCGGCGCGGTGGCGCAGGGCGACCGGAGCGCCTATGTGAACTACTTCATCCCCGGGATGATGGCGATGGGCGGGCTGAACATCGCGATGTCGGTCGGCACCGGCGTCAATGACGACTTCAACAAGGGCGTCATGGACCGCTTCCGCACGATGCCCATCGCCCGCTCCTCGGTGCTGATCGCCAAGCTGATCGTGGAGACCGGCCGGATGCTGGTGTCCACGATCATCCTGCTGATCATGGGCTTCATCATGGGGTTCGACCTCAAGACCGGTCCGGCCGAGCTGCTGGCCGCGGTCGCCCTGGCCCTGTTCTTCGGCTCCTCGCTGACCTGGATATTCATGCTGCTCGGCCTGTCGTTGAAGACCCCTCAGGCCGTACAGGGACTGGGGTTCCTCGTGATCATGCCGCTGCAGTTCGGCTCGTCCATCTTCGCCCCGACCGGGACCATGCCGGGGTGGCTGCAGTCCTTCACCAAGTACAACCCGCTGTCCCAGCTCGCGGACGGGGCTCGGGCGCTGACCAGCGGTCATGGGGCGGTGGCGCATCCGGTGACCATGGTCGTGATCTGGGCGCTGGCCATCACGCTGGTCACCGCGCCGCTGGCGGTGGCGAAGTTCCGCAACAAGACCTGAACCGCGCGCACCAACCCGCAGCACCCGCCGCCTCATACGAGTGGCCTCGTAGGAGCGGCCTCGTACGAACCGCCTCATACGAGGGCGGTGGCCTCCTCCAGGGACAGGCCGCCGCCCTCGGCGTACGCCCGCTCGTACGCCGCCTCGCCCAGCCGGTCCCGCGCCGCGGCCACCGTCCGCCCGCGGTTGGTGACCTCCATGGTCGTGACGAGATAGCCGGTCGGCCGCAGCGCGTCGTACGCGCCGACCAGCCGCGCCGCGGTCTCGGCAGGCGCGGCCTCGCCCAGCGCGGCCAGCGCCCGGGCGCCGATCAGAACGTTGGCGATCTGCATCTGCGGCGCGATCATCCGGGCCAGCGGGTCGCTGCCCTTGGCCAGCGCTCCCCGCAGCCTCAACAGAGCGTCCCCGGGCCGTCCTTCGAGCAGGTCCAGCCAGCCGAACAGCCCCTCCACCAGCCCGTGGAAGAGGTCGAGCGCGCGCTGGTCGAACACCGCCAGCACATGCTCCAGGTGGTCCCGCGCCTCCTGGGTGGCCCCGCTGTTGCCGCACCGCATGGCGAGATGCAGCCGAGCGTACGCCAGCGCCTCGGCCTCCATATGCTGCCCCTGCTCCACCACCTCGCGCAGGATCCGCTCGCCGTCGGCGACCTTCGCCGCCACCCCGCTCTCGACCATCACCCCGGCCAGCCGGGCCCGCAGCAGCGACACCTGCGACAGCGCGCCAAGCTGCTCGGCACAGCCGATCGCCGCGCGGTAGTCGGCGGCGGCCGCCTCGCTCTCGCCGCGCTGCTCCAGCAGCTCGCCGCGGCCGGACAGGGCCTCGGCCACGCCCCACACATCCCCGAGCCGGGTGAAGATCTCCAGGCTCTCGTCGGCGGCCTGCCGCGCCTCGTCGGTGTCCTCCACCCGGTCGCCCAGGATCTTGGCGCGCAGCTGCAGGATCAGGGCGGTCTCCCATTCGTAGCCGAGCTCCCGGCAGCTGCGCACCCCCTCGTCGACGATCTCCCGCAGCAGCGTGAATTCGCCCGTGAGCAGCACGGCGTAGAACCACATGAAGCCCGGTACGCGGCAGTTCTGCGGCAGCCCCGGACGGTACGCGGAGATGATCCCCTCCAGCTCGCGCCGCGCCTCCTCGCTGCCCAACTTCCGCATATCGCCCTCGATATTGGCCAGCCCGATCAGCCGCACCCCGCGCCGCGCCTCCTCGAGCAGATCGGGCGGCATGGGCGGCGGCCGGTCCGTGGAGGCCGCAAGCAGCGGGGGCGCCGGGGCGACGGGCGGCGCGAAGGGGTTGGGGCCGAGCGCCGCGGCGGCGGCCGACCAGTGGCGCGCATCGCCGCGGTGGCCGCGCAGCTGCCAGAACCAGCCGAGCGACAACACCAGGCACAGCGCCTCCTGCTCGTCGCGCGCGGCGACGGCGCGGCGCAGCGCGGCCCGCAGATTGTCGTGCTCCGTCGCCAGCCGGTCGAGCCATACGCGCTGCTCCCGGCCGCGCAGCAGGGGGTCGGCGGTGCGGGCCAGCTCGCGGTAGGCGATCAGGTGCCGCCGCTCCACCGCCGGGCGCTCCTCGGCCTGTTCGAGCCGCTCGGCGGCGTACTCGGCGACGGTCTCCAGCAGCCGGTAGCGCATTCCGCCCGCCGCGTCGGGGGCGGCGACGACCAGGGACTTGTCGACGAGGGAGCCGAGCAGGGCGGTGACGTCGAGGGGGTCGACCGCACCGGCCCTCTCCACTTCGTCGCCGGCGTCGCCCGCGTCTCCGCATACGGCCTCGGCGGCGGCCAGGTCGCAGCCGCCCGCGAAGACCGACAGCCGGCGCAGCACGGTGCGCTCCCGCCCGTCGAGCAGGTCCCAGGACCAGTCGACGACCGCGCGCAGCGTCTGCTGGCGGGGCAGCACGGTCCGGCTGCCGCTGGTCAGCAGGCGGAAGCGGTCGTCGAGCCGGTCGGCGAGCTGACGCGGGGTGAGCGACCGCAGCCGCGCCGCGGCCAGCTCGATGGCCAGCGGCAGACCGTCGAGCCGGTGGCAGATCTCGGCGCAGGCCGCCGGGTCGTCGTCCACCCGGAAGCCGGGCCGGGCCGCCGCGCCCCGGTCCTGGAGCAGCCGCAGCGCGACGGGGTCCGGCAGCGGATCCACGGGGCGCACCAGCTCGCCCGGGACGGCCAGCGGTTCCCGGCTGGTGGCCAGGAGGGTGACGCCGGGGCAGCGGGTGAGCAGGGTCTCGGCGAGCCGGGCCGCGGCGTCGACGAGGTGTTCGCAGTTGTCGAGCACGATCAGCATGCGGCGCGGCGCGCAGTGCTCCACGAGCCGCGCGAGCGGGTCGAACGTGGTGGGGTCGGTCGCGGCCCGCAGCCCTTCCGCGGCGGTGCTGCGGATGACGGTCTGACGCGCCCCGAGCGCGGTGAGCACCGTCTCGGGCACGGTCCCCGGGTCGTTCACGGGCGCCAGCTCGGCCAGCCAGACGCCGTCCGGCCAGGCGTCCACCACCGATTCGGCGGCCTCCTGCGACAGCCGTGTCTTCCCGGCCCCGCCGGGCCCGAGGAGGGTGATGAGCCGGTGCTGCCCGGCCAGGTCGGCGCGCAGCACGCCGAGATCCGTCTCACGGCCGACGAAGCTGGTGAGCCGGGCCCGCAGATTGCCGCCCCGCACCCCGGGCCACGCACCCGGCGGCCGGTGCGGTGCGCCGCCGGCGCCCGGGTCCGGCGCGGCCCCCGGCGCGGCGAGTGCGGCAGATGCCGGGGATACGGCAGATACGGCGGGCGCACCGGGCGCTGAGGGCCCACCCGGCACGGCAGGCCCACCGGGCACCGCGAGCGCGCCGGGCACCGCGGACACCGCAGGCGCGCCGGGCACCATGGGCGCC
>NZ_JBSFMM010000188.1:0-22448 GCF_053599555.1 Streptomyces sp. NPDC000941 | reverse complement strand
CTAGTCCGATCTCCGGGGGCGCCCCCCGCCACGGCCGTGGCGGCGGCCAGCCGCAGCCTTCCGGGCCTTGGCGCCAGATAGACCGCGGTGAACGGCACGTCCTCGCGGTGGCCGTCCAGCACCTCCGCGACCGTACGGGCGACGTCCTGCGGGGTGAGCAGCCCGGCCGTCCTGGAGCCGAGGGTGGCCAGCAGCCGCAGCCGCCGCTCGTTGAGCACCCGTGCCGTGGTCTCGATGACGACGTGCAGCACACCGCCCACCGTGCCGTCGGGCTGCGTGATCGGCTGGAAGGAGACGTCGTAGTAGGACTGCTCCAGGAAGCCGCGCCGGATGAGCGTGAAGCCCATGTCCGTGACCATGATCGGCTTGCGGCTGTCCAGCACCGAGCGGAAGAGCGGCCCCGTGGTCGTCTCCCAGTTCTCCGGGAACACCTCGCCGCACGGCTCTCCCAGCGCCCCCGGGTGCTTGCTGCCGATGAGGGCGGCGTAGCTCGCGTTGTACAGCATCCGGAGTTCGGGGCCCCAGAACAGCGCCATCGGCTGTTCGGAGCCGAGAGTGATCCGCAGGGCCTCGGTCAGTCGGGCAGGCCACGTGTCCGTCCGCCCCAGCGGGGTCGCCGCCCAGTCGATGCCGCTCATCAGGCTGCCCAGCGAACCGCCCGCGGCGAACAGCTCCTCCACCGTTGAGTGCTGCCTCTCGGGCCCGTTCATGGAGTCGGCTCTCCTCAGTGACAGTGTGGCACAGCGGTGCCGCGATGAATCGTTGGTACGGTCTGCTGAGTGCGCGGGCCCACACCGCGGGACGACGGATCACCGCGAGACGACGAACCGCCGCGCGGCAGACGGGCGCGGCGGGACCACGATTCCCTCTTCAAACGGCTGCACGAGGCCTTCCACGCCTCCCCGATGGGGCGCGGATGGCGGCGCGGCAGCGAGTTCGAACTGCTCCACCGCGCCATGGGTTTTGCCGCGCTCGGGTTCCTCACCCTCGTACCGCTGCTGATCGTGGTCGCCGCGGCCGACCCGGTGAACCGGCAGGGGTTCGCCCAATGGCTGGCCGAAGGGCTCGGGGTGTCCGACGGGTCGCGGGACGAGGTGCGGCGGCTGTTCGCGCCACCGCGGCAGGCGTTGGAGACCACCACGGCGTTCGGTCTGGCGACGCTGTGCGTGTTCGGCCTCCGGTTCGGCGCCGCGGTGCAGACCGGCTACGAGAAGGTGTGGGAGCTGCCCCCGGGCCGCTGGCACACCATCTGGCGCCATCTGGTGTGGCTCGCGGTGCTCATCGGCTACCTCTTGTTGTCCTCGCACCTGGGGCCGGGGTGGCGGCTGGGGATCGGGATCGTGGGGACGGTGGCGTTCTTCTGGTGGTCGCAGCGCGTGCTGCTCGGCGGGCGGATCGGCTGGGGCGCCCTGCTGCCCGGAGCGCTGGCGACCGGGCTCGGGCTGTTGGGCCTGCGGATCTTCTCCCGGCTGGTGTTCTCCCCGCTGATCGCCTCGAGCGCCGTCTCGTACGGCCCGGTCGGCACGGTCCTGGTCGTCCAGTCCTGGCTGGTCGGCGTCGGCTTCGTGGTCTTCGGCGGGGCGCTCCTCGGCAGGCTGCTGCACGAGGAGTGGGTGCTGATGACGAACCGGCGCCGACACCGGAAGGGCTGACCGTACGGGGCGCTGATCACACGGATGGCCATGATCTGTCGCGGAGTCACGATCTTGATCGGATCCTCTCCTTATATGACACATGGGCATTGTTGGCCCTGTGCTTGGCAGAGGAGATAAGCGCGATGCAACACCTGAAGCGTGTCGGCCTCGGCGCGGCCACCGGGCTTACCGCCCTTCTGGCCTGCGCCGCCCCGGCATCGGCCGTGGGGGACGACGCCAATGACCCGTCCCGTCGAGAGACCGTCTTCAATCTGATCACACAGCCCATCGACCAGAGCTTCCTGGACCTCGACGGCCTCGGGCCGAGCCAGGGCGACGAGCTCATCATCAGCGGAAACCTGCTGCAGAACAGCCAACAGGTGGGCACGTTCAGCGAGGTGTGCACGATCACCCGGGTCGGGGTCCCGGACGAGAGCGACCTGCTGTGCGAGGGCACTCTGGTGCTGCCGCAGGGCCAGATCACCTTCCAGGGGCGGTTCACGATCATGGCCGGCGGCCCCTCGGACGTCACTTTGGCCATCACGGGAGGCACGGGCGTCTACCGCACCGCACACGGCTTCATCCAGGCCGTCAACCCGGGCGCAGCCCAGACCGAGATCGTCGTCCACCTCATCCCCTGACCAGCGGAAACACACTCGTATGGCGGACCCGGGCGGGTAGCGCGGCCCGGGTCCGCCGGTGTCAGATCTCGCGGGCGCGAGCCATCAACGAGCGTCCGATGAGGGAGCAGGCGACGGCCGCGATGGCCAGCAGCGTCAGCATCCAGGGCCAGGCCGCGCCGAACCCGTTGAGCGCCCCGTCGCGGATGCAGCGGATCCCGTACGTCACCGGATTGGCCCAGGACAGCCGGCGCAGCACCGGGGCCATCTGCGGCGCGGGATAGAACGAGGGGCTGGCGAACAGCAGCGTGGGCGCGAGCACGTTGATGGTCACCGTGAAGCGCTGGAAATCCTTGAACAAGGTGGCGAGCAGCAGATACAGACCGTTGAACGCCATCGACGCGACGGTGATCCCGCACAGGATCGCCACCCAGTGGCTCGGCGGCCAGCGGAAGGTGAACACGAGGAGGGACACCCCCAGCGCGGCCAGGCTCTGCGCGAGGATCAGCAGCGTGCTGACGATGAGCTTTCCCGCCACATAGCTGCCGCGCCGCAACGGATAGGACCACAGTTCCACGTCCATCCGTCCCAGGCGCTCCTGGAAGAGGGAGGTGCCCGCGGTGGTGGCCGCCGCGAGCATCGAGGAGAGCAGCAGAGCGGGGACGGCGAATTCCGGGTAGCTGACGAGCCGGCCCTCGTACCGCACGTCCCCGATCAGACGGGACAGGGAGGTGGCGAAGAGAAGCAGGTATACGGCGCTCGGGGTGATGGCGAGCAGCAGGTTGGTGCGGTTGCGGGTGAGCAGCAGATACTCGCGGTACATCGTCGCCGCGATGTCGCCGCGCAGCAGCGTCGGTCCCGTGGCCGGTCCCGATACGAGGTCAGTCGTCATGTCCGGCCCCCACGAGGGTCAGAAAGGCGTCCTCCAGGGACGGTGTGCGGTACTCGACCGCCCCGATGCCGATCCCCAGTGTCTCCGCACGGGTCAGCAGCGAGGGGAGGCGGGCCCGCATACCCTGGCCCCTGACCTCGACCTCACCCTCGCCGGCCGTCACCCGCAGCGGTGGCTGAGCCTGGCCGAGCACGGTCAGTAACGCATCGGTGTCCTGTGGGCGCTCCGGGCGCACCACCGCCACCTGGCCGCCGAACCGCTCGGCGAGTTCGCGCGGGGCCGCGAACTCGACCAGTCTGCCGTGGTCGACCACCAGGACCCGCCGGCAGTTGCGCTCCACCTCCTCCACGTAATGACTGGTCCACAGCATGGTGGTGCCATGTTGGCGGCGCAGTTCGTGCAGCAGCGACCACACCTGGCGGCGGCCGCCCACATCCAGCCCGGCGGACGGCTCGTCGAGCAGCAGCAGCGGCGGATCGCCGAGCAGCGCCCGAATGACCTGGAGGCGCCTTCTCTCCCCGCCGGAGAGGGTGAAGGTGAGCTGGCCGGTCTTGCCGTCCAGCCCGAAGGCGGTGAGCAGATCGTCCACCTGCCGCCGGACGTCGCGCCAGCGCAGCCCCTTGTATCTGGCGGCGGTCCGCAGATTGTCCAGGGCGGGCAGCATCATGTCGAACGGGCCGCTCTGGTGGACGACGCCGATACCGCGTTTCACCGCTCCCGTGGGCCCCGCGGGGTCGGCCCCGAACACCTCGACGGCGCCCCGGGTGGGCACGGTGGCCCCGCAGATCATCTTGATGAGTGTGGTCTTCCCGGCTCCGTTCGGGCCCAGCAGGCCGATGACCTCGCCCGGTTCGATGGCGAACGACAGCTGGCTCACCGCGTCGTGTGCCATGCCGTCGTACCGCTTGACCAGCTCATCCGCATGGACCGCGGGCGTCATGCCGAAGCCGATGGGCCCGCGGCCCCGGACGGGGCGACGTCGTCGGTCACGTCGGCCATATCGGCCGCATCGGCCATATCGGCCGCATCGGCCATGTCGGTCGCGTCGGCCGTGTCGGCCAGCAGAAGTCCCTGCCCCGCCAGCGTGTCCAGGAACTCGCGCACATCCCGCACGACCACGGCCGCCTGCCCGGTGTCCTCGGCGGCGTACCGCCGCACCAGCTGGGACGCGATGCCGGCCGCGTCGGCGGGATTTCCTTCGGACACGAGGATCCACAGCTCGGCACCCGTGCTGTTGAGGGTCTGGAACTCGCCTGAATGGCCGTCGTAGAGCCGCACTTCGCCGTCGTCGGCCATCCAGACGACGTCGGGGGCGATCCGGTAGCGCATGGACGTATCCCTTCAGTCGACGAGGGGGAGGAGGCGGCGGCCCGCGGTCTTCCAGTCCTCGTACACCGGGTGGACCGTGTCGTCCCGGACCAGATGAGGCTGGAGCATCTGGTCCTGGTGCTCGGTGAGTTGGCGTCCGGACACCCCGGCGGCCCGCCACCAGTTGGAGATCATGGAGTGGCGCAGCATCCGGCACAGATGGCGGCCGTTGCGGTGCACATCGCCGCTCTCGGCCATGTGGTACGCCCGGCAGCCACCGCCGCAGGCCGCCCGGATGTAGCAGCGGCGGCAGTCCTTCAGGTTCTCGCCGCTGAATACGCTGTTGCCGCGCATATCGGCCAGCACCGGGGCCGCGAAGAGTTCGGTCAGCCGGTGCTCCCGTACATTCCCGGCCTTGTGGACCGGCTCGGTGACGAGTTTGCACGGATACACATCGCCCAGTGAATTTATATAGATCTCATTGCCGCCCATGCCGCAGTTTCCCCTGATGGTGCAGGGCTTGCTGGCCCTGGGGCCGTCGGGGAGCAGCTTGTCGGCCATCGGGTTGGTCCAGAAGAATGTCTGGATCTTCTGGAAGTCCCGCCATCCGAATTCATAGCCGTCGGTCGCCGCGCGGCCGAGGTCCGAGTGATACATGAGACGCACCCGGCGCACCTTGAGATCGTCCACGAATTCGCAGACCTTCTCCAGGGCGTCCACGTTCTCCGGTGTCACCACATGATTGATGACGGGGACGACGCCCGCCTCGTTGAGCAGTCCCAGACCCTTGCCGGTCCGGGCGAACGTGCCCTTGCCGCGGGTCCGCTCGTGTATCTCCGCGGTGCCGCCGTCCACGCTCACGGTCACCGTGCCGAAGATCTCGGAGATCTGCCGTGCGATCTCCGCCGTGCGGATCATCGTGCCATTAGTGATCATGTTGACGGTCAGTCCGCGCTCGCGGGCGTGCGATGCGACCAGGAACAGGTCCTTGCGCAGCATCGGTTCGCCGCCCGTGAAGATCATCTGCCGTACGCCCATGTCCGCCGCCTGGTCGACGAGGTCGAGCGATTCCTCGGTGGACAACTCCCCGGGCAGGCACTTCTCCGATGAGGCATAGCAGTACGGGCAGCGCAGATTGCAGCCGTCGGTGATCGCGTAATAGACGGTGGTGAGGCTCGGCTCGGGCTGGCGCACCGCCGGGCGATGGCCGGGCAGATAGACGATCCACTTGAGCACGAGCTTGGCCAGGACGCGCTCCACCCCGGCTGATTCGCCGTCGGAGGACGGGGGCTCCTGGCCGTGGCTGAGCGCTTTCAGCACGGCGGATTCCGGTTCGGTGAGCACACACCAGGCGGCCAGTTCGGGGTTGGCGACCAGTCTCTTTTCCGAGTGCCGGAAATAGACGAGATCTTCGGGAACGATCAGGTCGGACCACTGTTCCAGTAGCTTCATCCTGCACCTCCCATGAGCAGGCGGGGCGCCGGCCGCGCGCCGGGCCCCGCCTGCCGGCTGACGGGGACTGCCGACAGCCGTCGGTCAGATCTCGAGTCTCGGCTCGGACTCCGCGTTACCGGACCCGGCGCCGGCACCGCCCGAACAGTCGCAGGAGCACGGCTGGTCGATGTCGAACTCGATCGGAAGCATTTCCGGCTTCACCCAGACAGGACTTTCCACGATTCGTCCTTTCTCGCGATTGGTGTTTGCGGATTCAGCATTGGGTCGGTCGGCCGCAAGTGTCAACAGGAACCTCCGCCCATTTAATGGCGCCCGAGAGGCCCTTGTGCTCCGCGTATCGATCATTTCTGTATTTCTTCGGCGAGTGGCTGGAGCGACGAAAGTGACAGGAGTTATTAGATTTTCTTCCGGCCCGCGGCCTGGCATGCTGGCCATGTGAACGGACCGGAGATCGACGTCAGCCTGGCCCCCGAACTGCGGATGTTCGCCGTCCCCGAGCGGCGCCGGGACCGGACCGCCGTCCGCACCGACGGGGCGTCCACGCTCGGACACGTCGTCGAGTCGCTGGGCGTTCCGCTCACCGAGGTCGGCGGGCTGTTCGTGGACGGCCGCGAGACTCCGGTGTCGCATGTGCCCCGCGCGGGGGAGTCCGTGGAGGTGCGCGCGGTCGCGCGGCCGCAGCGGGTGCCGGGCGCGCCGCTGCGCTTTCTGCTCGATGTGCACCTGGGCACGCTCGCGCGGCGGCTGCGGCTGCTGGGCGTGGACGCGGCGTACGAGAGCGAGGACATCGGCGACCCCGCCCTGGCCGCGCTCTCCGCCGCTCAGCGGCGGGTGTTGCTCTCCCGGGACCGGGGGCTGCTGCGCCGGCGCGAGCTGTGGGCCGGTGCGTTCGTCTACAGCGACCGCCCCGACGATCAACTGCGCGATGTGCTGGGCCGGTTCACCCCGCAGCTAGCCCCCTGGACGCGGTGCACCGCGTGCAACGGGCCGCTCGAGGACGCCGACAAGGACGCCGTCCGCGAGCGCCTGGAGCACGGTACGCGGCGCACCTATGACGTCTTCGCCCAGTGCACGGTCTGTGATCGCGTGTACTGGCGCGGCGCGCACCACGCCCGGCTTGAGGAGATCGTCCGGCAGGCGATGGGGGAGTTCGGCGCCCCCATTGCAGACAGGCCCTCGCCTGCGCGTTTCGGTTGAGGTCCGCAAAATGCAACCACCGTATGAAGCCGGGCAGGAATGGACTAAACGATTCCATTCCCACCCATGACCCAACTTGTGACTTGCGTCACAGCCCATCGGCAAAGGATCACAACTCTGTATCCCTGTGCGACGATGCCACGGTGTTGGTCTCGACGAAGTGACTAAGCGTTTTGGTCGGCCATCATACGGGGAGGCAAGAATGTCGACGGTAATTGTTATCGGATATAGACCCGATCTCGACCAGGCTCTGCGGCGCCGAGGTTTGGATCCCTTTTATATCGCGCAGGAACCGGCGATCCCCCCGAAGGATCGACGATTCAAGTGTGTCATCGACATCGAGAACGTCCAGGAAGTATTGCGAGCGGTGCTCTCCGCACCCATCGATGATGTGGTGGCGGCGCTGAGCGTCCATGAAATGGGCGTATTCGCGGCAATCTATCTGCGACAGCAGTTGAATCTTCCCGGGAATACGGATTCAAAGACGGCTCTTTATTTCCGGGACAAATACCTTCAGAAGAGCAAGCTGCCGCCTCATATCAGGCGGGCTCGCTGCCGATACGTGTCGCAGGACACCTCGTTCGCGGATCTCGCCGACGACCTGGGGAGCGTCTTCGTGGTCAAGCCGGCGACCGGCGCCGGTTCGCTCCGTACCAGCATCGTCCGTTCCCCGGAGGAGTATTCACGAGCCCTGGAGCCGTTCCCGGGCCGCTCGGATGTCCAGATCGTCGCCGAGTCCTTCATAGACGCCCCGGAAGTTTATATCGACGGGGTCTGGGAGAACGGCGATCTTCGATGGTCGTCCATGAGCAATTACCACGTATCACCGCTGACGGCCGCGCAAGGCGGCATCATGGCCGCCTATCTACTGGACAAAAGGCGGCACTCAACACTGTTCCATGAGTCGGAGACACTCGCCGGCCAGGTACTCGCCAGCCTGAACGCACCTGATTGCGTATTCCACTTGGAGATCTTCACCACGGAGGCGGGACTGGCTTTCGGCGAGTGCGCCATCCGTATTCCAGGAGGGCTGACCCCTCAGATGACCCAGTTGACATTCGGAGTCGACCTCTTCGACGTCGAAATCAGCCTCGCGCTCGGGGAAGGGGCATCGAAAGAACTGAGCAAGAACAGGGCGCCGGATCGATTCCACGGCTGCATTCTGCTGCGCCCCGGCAAGGGCGAGAAGCTGACCCAAGCGGACTTCGAACGCAACTTCGTTTTCGATGAGATTGATTACAATTCATCTCCTGATGCGCCGATCGGGCCATACGGCCTCGTCGGCAAGGCAATCGTATCCGACCCGGACGAGCTGAAACTGCAGAAAAAGATCGAGGACATCGTGCGCTTCAACGAGACCGGGTCCACCTGATCCGTCGGCCCCCGGAGCGAGCCGTCGGCCCGGGAACGTCCGGCGCCCATGAGATCACCTCGCCGCGCCCCTGTGCGCCGCGGGCGCCACGCCGCGTCCGGCCCCGGCCGCATTCACCTGTGACTCACCACCTGTGACCCGCCCAAGATCCGTGACATCCCCAGGGTCCCCACGACCATCCGTCCGTGATGGGAATTCAGCGCCGGGCCCCGTGTCGTTCGCGACACGCCGCGCCCGAGCCTCTGCTCCCTCTTGTTTTCCGTGACTTCCTATCGGAGGACTTCCCCATGCCGGATCGACTTCCTGCTGCGACGCTCCCTCAGCTGCTTGAACGTGCCGCGTCCGACACCACGCACGGCGTTACCTTCATTGACGGTCCGTTCCTGTCGTACGCCGAGTTGCGGGAGTGCGCCTGCCGGATTTCCCAAGGGCTGCGCGACTACGGCACCGCCCCGGGCGACCGGGTGCTGATCGAGGCCAATGATCCGGAGAATTTCTTCCGCGCCTTCTGGGGGTGTGTGCTCGCCGGCGTCGTGCCGTGCCCGATCGCACCGCCGGCCGACCCCTCCCGATGGCGCACACAACTGGAGCATCTGCGCGCCCTCTTGGGTGACCCGCTGATGGTCGTCTCCAAGGCGGCCCATGGAGACCTGCCTGATATCGGCCTGCGGACGGTGACGGTCGAGGAGTTGAGCCATGCCTCGGCCGAGCATGATCAGCTCCATACGCCCGCACCGGACGATCTCGCCCTGCTGATGCTCACCTCAGGATCAACCGGATCGAGCAAGGCGGTAAGGCTCACCCACGCCAATCTGCTGGCGGCTCAGGCCGGTAAGGCGGGGGCGCTGGAACTGGGGCCCGACGACAAGTCGTTGAACTGGATCTCGGCCGATCACATCGCCGCGATCGAGGCACATCTGCTGCCGATGTTCAATGGTGCCGATCAGGTCATGACAACCCCGGCCACGGTGCTCGCGGACCCCGTGGAGTTCCTGAGGCTGGTCGCGGCTCATCGGGTGCGCGTGACCTTCACCCCCAACTTCCTGTTCGGACAGATCAACCAGGCCCTCTCCGAGCGGCAGCCCTCGCCGGAGGAGCTGGATCTGTCAGGGGTACGGCACATCATTTCCGGCGGCGAGGCCACCGTGACCACCACCGTACGGACATTCCTGGGCACGCTCGCCCGCTACGGGTTGCGCGAGGACGTGATAGTGCCCGCGTTCGGCATGACCGAGACATGCGCGGGCTCCATCTTCAACCGCGACTTCGCCGCTCAGGACCTCGAGACGGAGTTCCCCCCGCTGGGCCGCCCGGTGCGGGGCCTGCGGATCCGTATCATGGGCGGCGACGGCGTGGTGCTGGCCTCCACCGACGAGCCCGGGTCGGCCGAGCCGGGCGAGGTGCAGCTGCGCGGCACGATGGTCTCCGCCGGCTACTTCGGCAATGAGGAGGCCACCGCACAGGCCTTCACCCCCGACGGCTGGTTCCGCACCGGCGACCTGGGATACCTCGACTCCGAGGGGCGGTTGATGCTGGTCGGCCGCACCAAGGACTCCATCATCTCAGCGGCGTCAACTACTACAGCCACGACCTGGAAGCGGTCCTCGACGAGCTGGACGGGGTGAAGCGCGGGCAGGTCGCGGCCTTCCCGATCCGGCCGGAGGGGGCCGATTCGGAACAGCTCGCCGTCGCCTTCGTACCGGCGGGCGACCCCGCCGACGATACGGCCGTCTACCGGGCCATCGTGTCGATCCGCAGCTCCACGGTGATGCACTGGGGGTTCCGCCCGCAGCTGATCCTCCCCGTCGCCGAGGCCGATCTGCCCCGCGGCAACCTCGGCAAGATCCAACGGTCGCGGCTGCGCGCGGCCGTCGAAGACGCGAGCCTTGACGCGGCGGCCCGCCGGTCGGACGAGGTCAGCACCCGGTTCCTCGGCGGCTATGTGGCGCCGGAGGGCGACGTCGAGACCGCGCTGGCCGCTATCTACGCCCGCGTACTGAACACCGAGAAGGTGTCGGCGACCGCCAGCTTCTTCGATCTGGGCGGGACCTCGCTGGACGTGCTGCGGCTCAAACTGGAGACTCAGCTCGAGTTCGGAATCGACGATCTGCCCATGTCGACGCTCCTCCAGGCCCCGACCGTACGAGCGCTCGCCGGCCGCCTGCGGGGCGGGCGGGGCGCCGATGCCGACGGGGACTCCGCCTACGATCCGCTGGTGCCGCTGCAGGTCACCGGGGACGGGACGCCCCTGTTCTGCGTCCATCCCGGTCTGGGGGAGGTGCTGGTGTTCATCAACCTCGCCAAGTACTTCACCGGCGAGCGGCCGTTCTACGCGCTGCGGGCACGCGGGTTCGGCCAGGGCGAGACCCACTTCGGATCGTTCGAAGAAATGGTGTCCACCTACGTGGAGGCCATCCGGCGAGTGCAGCCCAGCGGCCCGTATGCCGTCGCGGGGTACTCGTACGGCGGGGCGGTGGCCTTCGAGATCGCCAAGCGGTTGGAGGCCGACGGCGACCCGGTCGACTTCGTGGGGGTCTTCAACCTGCCGCCGCGGATCTCCGGCCGTATGAACGAGATCAGCTTCACCGACGGCGCCATCAACCTGGCGCTGTTCCTGGAGTTGATCAACGCCGCCGATATCGAGGAGCTGACCGCCACGCTCCGCCCGCTGCCCGAGCCCGATCAGCTGGCCTATCTGATCGACCACGCGCCGAAGCGCCGGCTGACCGAACTGGACCTCACCCTCGAGCGGTTCACCGCCTGGGTCGACCTGGCCCAGAGCATGGTGTACCTGGGCCGCGACTACGAGCCGTCGGGGTCGGTCGGGCAGGTCAAGGTCTTCTACTGCACCCCGCTGCGCGGCACCAAACAGGAGTGGCTGGACGACCAGCTGAGCCACTGGGACGAGTTCACTCGCGAGCCCAACACCTTTATCGAGGTCGACGGGGAGCACTACACCTTGATGAGTCCGCAGCATGTGCATACGTTCCAGGCGACCTTGCGGCAGGAACTGGCCCGCGCGCTCGGCTGAGGACCGGCGCCCGGCAGGGGACCGGCGCTCGGCTGAGGACCGGCAGAGGCAACCGCTCATACGACCAGGAGCCACTGATCATGCAAGGCAAGAAGATTCTCATCACCGGTGGAACCGGACAGGTCGCCAGGCCCGTCGCCGAGGCGCTCGCCTCGGACAACGAGGTGTGGTGCCTGGGCCGGTTCGGCGACGCGGACGCCCGTAAGGCCCTCGAAGAACTGGGCGTCCGCACCGCCACCTGGGACATGGCCACCGATGATCTGGAGGGCCTGCCGCACGACTTCACCCACGTACTGCACTCGGCGGTGCACCGGGGCGACGGCCATGACTTCGAGGAGACCACGCGCATCAACGCCGTCGGCACGGCACGGCTGATGACCCACTGCTCCGCGGCCGAGTCGTTCCTGTACGTGTCGTCCGGCGTGGTCTACAACCGGGCCGATCGGACACATCGATACCGGGAGAGCGACCCGCTGGGCGGGGCGGCGCCGTGGCTGCCGACGTACCCCGTCGCCAAGATCACCGCCGAAGGGGTGGTGCGCGGCCTGGCCGAAACGCTCGGATTGCCGACGGTGATAGCCCGTCTCAACATCGCCTACGGTCCGTACGGTCACGGTGGCGTGCCCATGATCCTGTTCAGGGAGATGCGCAGGGGACAGGCGTGCGCGGTGCCCCGCGAGGGGCAGAACTACTGCAACCTGCTGCACACCGATGACGTCGTCCGCCAAGTGCCGCTGCTGTGGGGCGTCGCGCAGGCGCCCGCGCGGGTGGTGAACTGGGGCGGCGACGAGGAGGTCGGCATCACCGACCTGCTGGAGTACATGTCCGAGCTCACCGGAGTGCCGGTCCGACTCGACCGCGGCGACTACAGCCGGGAAACGGCGATCTTCGACCACGACGTACGCCGCGGCCTGATCGGCGACTGCTCCATCGGTTGGAAGACCGGTATCGCCCGCACCCTGTCCGACCTGTTCGAGGAGTACCGCGACCGCATCGACGAGCACATCGCCGCACACGGAACATCCAAGTGACGAAGAGGAGTGGGGATTCGAGCATGCGCAGGTCCGCAGATATCGACGCGCTTGAGCAGGTGCTGTGCGCAGCCCTCGGCTCCCGCGCGCCTGTGTTCTCTTTGGCCCGCCTTGGCCAAGGCGCCCGCGCGTTCGCCGACCTGGAGCCCGCGGTGCTCGACTGCCCCACCCTCGTCGGCGGCGGATCCCTGTACAACCCGACCAACCCCGCCCCCACCCCCCACGCCATCGATGAGCTGGTCCGCCGCGCGGAGGAGTTGGGCGTGTCCCAGATCCTCGTGCCCAATGTGCGCCGCAGCGATGACACCGGGGCGCTGCGGGCGGCGGGGCTCGTCCCCGTCGCCGCCGGAAGCGAGTGTGTCGTCCGGCTCCAGGGGGAGGTGGACGATGTTCTGCGGGAGCGCGTCGGTGCCCAGCAACTCGGCGAACTGCGGCGCTGCCACGACGAGGTGTCCCGTGACGTCACCTGGGAGCACATCCCGCTGAGTGACCTCGACGGGAAGCCCTGGGCGCGGGATGCCTTCGTGGAGCTCCATCAGCGCCAGGCCGAGCGCGACGAAGGCCACGACAACCTCTACAACGCCGACGCCCTCGACGTACTGGCACAGGGAGCGCTGGCGGACCGCACCGAGATGTTCGTGTGCCGCGGAGAGAACACCGTGGCCGTGGCCGGGCTCATCACGAGGTCCCACAACGGCAAGGGGCTCTACGTCCTCACACAGGCCCTCGACCACGACGATCCCGATGCGCGCCGCGACTTCTCCCTGGCGTCCGCGTACCGGCTGTACCTCCACGCCCGACACTCCGGCCTGGACTGGGTCCACCTCGGCCGGGGGGAGGCGCACCACATGCGGCCCCTCGGGGCGGACCTTTTCGTCCCCCTCGACCACTGGCTCCGCGCCCCCGGCCTCGCGGCCCCGGAGAAGGCGGAGAAGGCGGAGGAGCAGGCGGTGTCGGAGTTCGCGACGCCCCCCGTCGCGGCGGTCCCGGTCCCGGGCCCGGCCCGCTTCCGAGCTGTGCCACGGTTCGACCAGATCGACCTGTCGAGCAACACCAACCCGTTCCTGGGTACCGATGGCAACTATCCCGACCTGGACACGGCAGAGCTTGCCCACACATATCTGACGACCATCGCGAAGCTGCCCGGTCACGACGGCGTCGATGCGCTGACCGCGGAACACCTGCTGTTCACCAGCGGGGCGGTGGACGGCGTCCTACTGCTCCTGGCGGCGCTGGCCTCGCCGGGCGAGGGCATCTGTGTCACGCCCCCCACCTTTCCGCTCTACAGCCACTTCGCCCGCGTCCTGCGCCTGCCCGTCACCGAGGTGCCGCTGGGCGGCGGCGATCTGTCCCAGGTCGACACCGAGCGGATCCTGGCGGCGGATCCGCGGGTGACCTTCCTGTGCGATCCGGGCAACCCCTCCGGCACCAGGATCGATCCCGCACAGGTGGATGCCCTGCTGACAGGCGGCCGTGGACTGGTGGTGATCGACGAGGCCTACGTCGAATTCAGTGAGAAGCCCTCGTATGCCGGGTTGGTCGCCCAGCACGACAACCTCATCGTGCTCAGAACGCTCTCCAAGGCGTGGGGCCTGGCCGGAGCGCGCTGCGGAATCGCCCTGGCCGACCCCGGCATCATCGAGGCACTGCGGCGGGTGCAGGTGCCCTTCGGGTTCACCAACGCATCGCAGCGCGCCGCACGGGACCGGCTGACCAACTCCCAACCGGTGCTCGACGGCATCCGGCGCCTCCGTGCCGAGCGTGACCGGCTGGCCGGGGTACTGGCCGACCACCCCGCCGTGGACCGGGTGTTCCCCTCGGAGACCAACTTCCTGCTGGTCCGGTTCCACAAGCACGAACGCGTCGTGGATCAGCTCAGCGGTGCGGGAATTCTCGTCGCCGACGTAGGGCGTCTCGTCCCCGATACCTGCCGCATCACCATCGGCGATCAGCATGCGAACGCCGCCCTGCTCGAAGCACTCTCCTCTGCTCTGTGAGCCATATCGTTCAGCCGTTCAGCCGAAAGGATCCGGTCGTGGGTAGCGATTCTCCCTCCGATTCCCCTCTTTCCAGCACGGTCGTCGCCGAAGGGTTCGATCGCTGGAGCCCCCCGCTGAAGAAGGATTTCGAGAACAATGCCCAGAACGGCCGCGTCGGCCAGTCGCTGGTGAAAGAGACCGATTCGCTGCGCATCTGGGAGACCCATCTCCAGCCGGGAGAGCGGATTTCTGTCCATCGGCATGTCCTGCCCTACCACTGGATAGCTCTCACAGACGGCCAAGCCCGTCAGCACAACAGCGATGGCAGTACACGGGAGATTTCCTATGTCCGCGGACAGACGCGGTATTTTTCTTGCGCCGAGGGGCAATATCATCTGCACGATCTGAAGAATATCGGCGATGAGGTTCTGTCGTTCTTGACCATCGAGACAAAGGGTGGGCCCAACGTGCCCATTCAGCTCTGAAGAGGATTGAGACGTACCGGCCCGCAGGGCGAGACCGCCCTGCGGGCCGACGGCTCAGCCCTCCTTCTTGGTGATCACGAACCGGTCGATCACCAGGTAGTCGATCTCGGTGGCGAGGAAGCACTCCAGCGCGTCCCGCGGTGAGCAGACGATGGGCTCACCGGCCACATTGAACGAGGTGTTGAGGAGGCAGGGCACCTCCGTACGCGCCGTGAAGGCCCGCAGCAGCCGCGCGACCTCAGGGTTTTGCTGCTCGTTGACTGTCTGGATCCGTGCCGTGCCGTCCACATGACAGGCGCCGGGGATCCGCTCCTGGTACTCCTTCCGCACCGGGAAGACGAAGGTCATATACGGGGACGAGGTCTTCTTGCCCAGCTCGAAGACGCGCGGAGCCTCGGACTCGAGGACGATGGGCGCGAACGGGCGGAAGGGCTCCCGGTGTTTCACCCGGAGATTGATGATGTCCTTGATGTCGGGGAAGGCCGGGTTGGCGAGGATGCTGCGGTTGCCCAGGGCGCGCGGGCCGAACTCGGCGCGGCCCTGGAACCAGCCCACAACGTTCTTCCCGGCCAGCAGCTCGGCCGTCCGCTCGGCGACCGCGGCGGCGTCGGGCTCCTCCTGCCATTCGACCCGATCCGCGTACTCCGCCAGCGCGTCCAGGACCTGCGTCTCGTCGTACGAGGGCCCTAGATAGGGGGTGGTGACCGCGTCGGCGGGCCGGTTCCTGAGGCCGGCGGTGTACACGGCAGCGCCGATGGCGACACCCGGGTCGCTGGCCCCGAAGCTGACCTCCATTCCGGTGAGCGACGACCTCTCCAGCATCTTCGTATTGGCCACGCAGTTGAGCGCCAGACCGCCCTCGAAGAGCAGGGTGTCCAGGTCGGAGGACGCGGTCAGGGTTCGCAGCTGATGCGCGGTGATGGCCTCGACCATGTGCTGGGCAAGACCGGCGACCTTGACCCGGAAGTCGAACTGCTCGCGCTTCTCGCTGTCGCCGCCGAAGAGGCTGTCGAACAGCGCGTAGTAGGCCCCGATGTCCATGGGGATGGAGATGGTGTACGAGCCGTCCTCATGCAGCCGCACCACGCGCTCGAGCAGCGGGTTGTGCTGCGGCGGCGGGCCGTACGCGGCCAGGCCCATCACCTTGTACTCGTCGTTGTTGGGCACGAACCCCAGATAGCGGGTGATCCGCCCGTAGGCCACCCCGAGCGAGCTGGTCATGGGCACGGTGCCGCCCTCGAACAGGCTGACCACGCCGTTCCGCAGCTCGCCCATGACGGCGGACAGGGTCTCCGCCCGGCCGTCGCTCACCAGGAATGCGGCGTCGCCCCCGCCGGCCAGATAGGCCCCGCACATGAGATGGGCCAGGTGGTGGGGGACCAGGGTGAGCTTGTTCGGATCCAGCTCATAGCCCGTGCGCTGGACGAAGTCGCTGTACACCGCCTCGCGGCTGAACATGCCGGCGTAGACCTCACCCGCGCTGCGCAGGGCGTCGAACTTGGCCGTGACCGGCAGGTCGGAGTCACATATCTGCGAAATCATCTCCTCGGCCACGGTGGGCGAAAAGCGCCAGGGGAAAGCGAAAACGTCCACCTGGTCTAGGTCGACACCGGCGGAGTCCAGGCACCACTGGATTGCCTGGGCCGGAAAATCGGAGGTCTTCTTGACCCGACTCAGCCGTTCCTCCTCGACTGCCGCAACCAACTCGCCGTCGATCACAAGAGCAGCCGCGGCGTCATGACCCACCAAAAGATTACGGCCGACACCGGTCGCCCCGTAGAGACGTCCGAAAAGCTCCGCGCCTCTGCTGAATCCGTTGTAACCGAGCACGATCACTGGCTCTCAGCCTCCCAAGCACAACAGTAGCCAAAGCTAGAACAGGCTACTCGGCTCGCATACTTGAGGGATAGGCATGATGCCTAAACAGGTGGTGGTTTGATTTCCGGGCGACGGCGCCTCCGGGAGAAATTCGCACCGAATGTCGTACCGCTTTCCTGCTCCGACGACCGTCGGCCGGGCGCGGGGCCCGAGGTCCAGTCGGTGGGCCGGTCCACCAACCGGACCGTCGGGCGGTCCGTCGACCAGCCCGTCTGTCGGTCCGGCGGCCAGTGTCGATGCGGTGGCTGAATCGTGTCAACTTCTTTGGGTGGCACAACCCTTGACGCACGGCCGGGTGCGCCCATAGCTTCCTGGCCATCAAATCGAAACGTTTCAACTTCGGGCAGGTCGCGACTCGGGGACCGCCCTGCCCCCGAAGGAGACGCATGCCATTGACCGGATCCGGATCAGCCGCAGGGCCCCGTATGAGCCGTAGACGGGCGCTGGCCGCGGGTGGCGCGGCCGCCGCCGCATGGGCCGTGGGGCTGCCCGCCCCCGCCTTCGCCGATGCCCCCGACCCCGCCTCCACCGACCCCGCCTCCACCGACGCCGAGGCCGCCCCCGCCCGGTTGGCGCCTTTCCCGCTCTCCGCCGTACGGCTGCTGGAGAGCCCGTTCCTGGCCAATATGCGGCGCACCCTGTCCTATCTGCGCTTCGTCGACCCGGAGCGGCTGCTGCACACCTTCCGGCTCAATGTCCAACTGCCCTCCACCGCCCAGCCGTGCGGCGGCTGGGAGGCGCCGAACGTGCTGCTGCGCGGCCACAGCACCGGGCATTTGCTCTCCGCGCTGGCCTTCGCCCATGCTCACACCGGCGAGCAGACGTACGCGGACAAGGCGCGCGGAATCGTGGCGGCGCTCGCCGAGTGTCAGGCGGCCTCGCCCGCTGCGGGCTACCGGCCGGGCTATCTGTCCGCGTTCCCCGAGCGGATCTTCGACGACCTCGAGGCGGGCGGCAAGCCGTGGGCCCCGTACTACACCATCCACAAGATCATGGCCGGGCTGCTCGACCAGCACCGGCTCAGCGGCAACGACCAGGCCCTCGAGGTGCTGCGCGGGATGGCGGCCTGGGTCGACTCCCGCACCGCCCCGCTCGACGAGGCCACCATGCAGCGGCTCCTCGGCGTGGAGTTCGGCGGTATGAACGAGGTGTTGGCGGGGCTGTCCCTGGCCACCGGCGACCCCGTCCATCTGCGCACGGCGCGCCGCTTCGACCACCAGTCGCTCTACGGCCCGCTGGACGAGGGGCGCGACGAGCTCGACGGGCGCCACGCCAACACCGAGATCGCCAAGATCGTGGGCGCGGCCGAGGAGTACCGGGCCACCGGGGACCCGCGCTATCTGCGGATCGCGCGGAACTTCTGGGACATCGTGGTGCGCGACCACTCGTATGTCATCGGCGGCAACTCCAACCAGGAGTTCTTCGGCCCGCCCGGGCAGATCGTCAGCAGGCTGTCGGAGGACACCTGCGAGAACTGCAACAGCTACAACATGCTCAAGATCGGCCGTCAGCTGTTCCTCCATGAGCCGGGCAGGGCGGCGTACATGGACCACTACGAGTGGACCCTGTACAACCAGCTGCTCGGCGAGCAGGACCCCGACTCCGACCACGGTTTCGTCACGTACTACACCGGTCTGTGGGCCGGGTCGCGCCGGCAGCCCAAGGGCGGCCTCGGCTCGGCGCCCGGCAGCTACAGCGGCGACTACGACAACTTCTCCTGCGACCACGGCACCGGGATGGAGACCCACACCAAGTTCGCGGACACCATCTACTTCCGCGACGAGGACGCCGGCGCCCTGTACGTCAACCTCTTCATCCCCTCCGAAGTGACATGGGCCGAGCGCGGATTCCGGCTGGTCCAGCGGTCCGGCTACCCCGACACCGACACCGTCCGGCTGACCGTCGCCGAAGGCGGCGGGCGGCTCGCGCTCAAGGTCCGGGTGCCCGGCTGGCTGGCGGACGGGGCGCGTCGGGCCCGGGTGCTGGTGGGCGGGCGGCCGGTGAACGCCACACCGGTGCCGGGCCGCTATCTGACCCTCGACCGGCGCTGGCGCACCGGTGACACCGTCGAGCTGACCTTCCCGCGCGAGCTGGTGTGGCGCCCGGCGCCGGACAACCCGCATATCAAGGCGGTGTCGTACGGCCCGCTGGTGCTGGCCGGCGCGTACGGGGAGCAGGCCCTGAGCACCATCCCGGACATCGAGCCGTCGTCAGTGCAGCGAGTGGCGGGGCGTGGCGGGCCGGAGTTCACCGCCGTGGCCGAGGGGGAGAAGGTGCCGCTGCTGCCCTTCCACCGGGTGCACCACCAGAGCTACAACGTCTACTTCGCCGTTCCGCCGCGCGGCCCCGGGCGGCGCGAGATCGCCCGCTTCCCGCTGGCCGAAGGCGCCGGGGCGACCAGCGCGGACGCGCTGCGCCGCTTCCCGGACGCCCGGCTGGCCGGCGGCGCCACCTGGACCACCTCGGGGCCGCGGGCGGTGGCGCTGGACGGGAAGGACGGCCATATCGCGCTGCCACCGGGGCTGCTGACGGGCCTGCCCCAACTCACCCTCTCCATACGGGTGTTCCTGGAGAGCGTGGCCAACTCCGCACGCGTCTTCGACCTCGGCTTTCACAAGAACACCTATCTGTTCCTCACCCCGCGCACCGGAGCAGGCAAGGCCCGCGCGGCGTGGAAGATCGCGGGCATGGAGGCGGAGGACTTCATCGACGCCTCGGCCGCCCTGGAGCCGGGCCGGTGGACCCAGCTGGCGCTCACCCTCGGCGGCGGCAGCGGCGTGCTGTACGTGGATGGCGCGGAGGCCGGGCGCAACGACGCGGTGGTGTCCGGACCGCTGCTGCTCGGCGCGACCACCCGCAACTACCTCGGCCGCTCCCAGAACCCCACCCACCCCTATCTGCACGGCGCCGTGGCCGACTTCCGCGTCCTGGGGCGCGCCCTGACCGCCGCCGAGGTCGCCGCGCTGCACCGCGCCAACGGCTGACCCGTACCCCCGAGCCCCCACCCCCGCCCGTACACCCTGTCCCTACGGGAGCACCCCCATGCCTGAAACCGGCACCCCCGAGCCCGAAAGACTGATCCGACCGAGCAGACGCCACTTCGTCGTGGCCTCCGGGGCGGTCGTCGCCGCACTCGGCACCGGCCTGCCCGCGGCCCACGCGGAGTCCGCGGCCGGCTTCCCGGCCGGCCACTTCACCGACCCCCGCCGCGACAGCCGCCCCACGGTCTACTGGTACTGGAACGGACCGGTCACCCATGAGCTGATCGACCGGCAGCTGGCCGAGTTGCGCGACAAGGGGATGTACGAGGTCGTCGTCTTCCCCTTCGACAACGCCGAGATGAGCCCGGTGTTCTTCAGCGAGGACTGGTTCGACGTGGTCGGACACGTCCTGGCCGTCGCCGAGCGCACCGGGATGCGGGTGTGGGTGTTCAACGACAACCACTTCCCCAGCGGCCGCGCCGCCGGGCTGATCGTGAACGGCGGCACGGTCGGGACCCGCCACTACCCCGCCCGCCCCGAGCTGCGGCTGAAAGCGCTGTGGCGGTCCACCACCGTGGTGGAGGGCCCGGCCACCGTCGATCTGTACGACACCACGGGCGTCGGCGTCGAGAGCGGCCGGCTGGTGGCGGACGCCGCGGTGCTCGATGGCGCGGCCGTGCTGCGCCGCGGGGCCCGCTGGGGCGACTGTACGGTCACCGGCAGCGCCAAGGCCGAGACGGCCGCCGCAGGTCTGCTGCTGCGCGCCTCCGCCACCGGGGACGACGGCTATCTGGTCGAGTTCGACCAGACCGGGGTGGTCACCATCTCCCGGCTGGGCGGCGGCGAGCGGACCGAACTGGCCCGCAGCACCCGCACGGACGGTTTCAACCGGACCAAGTTCCACACCCTGCGGGTGGCCGTCAGCGGCGCCACGCTCACCGTCCGGCTGGACGACAAGGACAAGGGCACGGTCACCGATGACGCCCACCCGCAGGGCAGCGTCGGTGTGCACGCCACCGGTGCCCAGCGCGCCCTGTGGGAGGACCTGACCGTCACCGCGGCCGACGGCACGGTCCTGTACCGCGAGGACTTCGCCGACCCGGCCACCCCCGGCGAGTTCGCCACCCGCCGTACACCCGGGACAGCCCAGCCGGTGGCGGCCGCCGCCCGCCCGGTCGGCGCCGACGACGCCACGCGCCTGGTCGAGCTCACCGAGCGGCTGCGGACCACCCGCCGCTGGGAGGTGCCCGCGGGGCGGTGGCAGATCGATGTGTTCGGCGGGACCGTCCTGGCCGACGACACCCAGGGCTACAGCCGCGCCTACATCGACCTGCTCGACGAGGAACCCATCGAGCTGCTGCTCGACATGGTGCCCGGCGAATACCACCGCAGATTCGGCCGCTACTTCGGCGGCGTCGTGCCCGGCTTCTGGGACGACGAGCCGTTCTTCGCGTCCGCCGAGCCGCACTTCAAACGCCTGCCCTGGTCGCCCACGCTGGAGGCGGCCCTGCGGGCGGTCGGCGCCGAGCCCGGCCGGGCGTACGCCGCGCTCTTCGACGACGGCCTCGGCCGGGAGGGCCGGGTGCTGCGCGGGCGCTTCTGGCAGGCGGTGTCCGACCGGTTCGCGCTCGCCTTCCGCAAACAGGCCCGCTGGTACGCCGAGCGGCGCGTCGCGCTGATCACCAACCCGCTCTACGACGAGACCGCCCCCGCCAAGCGCATCGCCTCCACGGGCGATCTGCACAAGATCAACCAGTGGGCGCAGATCCCCGGCGGGGACATCATCACCGCCGAGTACGAGGCGGGCAAGCCCACCATGATCCCGCGCAACCCGGCCAGCGCCGCCCACCAGGCGGGCCGCGAGCGGGTGTTGCTGGAGGCGTTCGGCAACATGGGCTGGCAGGTCGCGCCCGCCTTCGCGCACGCACTGCTGGGCGCGGCCGCCGCCCGGGGCGTCAATCTGACCGTGCTGCACGCGCTGTGGACCGATGAGACACGGGTCTACTTCCCGCCGCCGTTCGGCCCGCGCGCCCCCTGGTGGTGGGCGATGCGCCCGCTGTCGGACTGGACCGGGCGGGTGATGGAGTCCGTCCGCGGCACCTCCGCCGCCCGCACCGCCCTGATCCAGCCGCAGCGCGCCGCCGAGCAGTGGCGCGGCACCGACCAGGGCACCGCGCTGGACACCGCGTTCGGCGCCGCCGCCCGCGCGCTGGAGAGCGCCCAGACCGACTTCGACCTCGTCCACGAGGGCGCCCTGTCCGGCGACCGGGGCCTGCGGGACCACGCCAGGACCGACGGCGGCACCCTGGCCGTCGGCCACGCCCGCTACGAGGTGGCGGTCCTGCCGAACACCCCGGTCCTGGACGCCGCCACCGCCCGTACCCTCGCCGAATTCGCCCGCGGCGGCGGCACGGTCCTCGCCGTCGGCGAACTGCCCGACCAGGAGGCGGGCGGCGACGACGCCGCGCTGCGCCGCGCCCTGCGGGCGCTGTTCCCCGCGCAGGCCCCGGGCAGCCGCCGGGTCGGCTCTACCATCGGCTTATCCGTAGCAGGCTCTCCTCCGTTTCCGCCCCACTGCCCGGTGA
>NZ_JBSFMM010000187.1:0-22914 GCF_053599555.1 Streptomyces sp. NPDC000941 | reverse complement strand
ACTCCCGATGGGGATTCCGGCGCGTGCACGGCGAACTGCGCCGCCTCGGGTACAAAGTCAGCCCCGCCACCGTCCGTCGGGTGCTGCGTGCTGCCAGTCTCGGCCCCGCGCCGCGCCACCAGCCGGCGCCGTAGCGTTTCAAAACTGCTTCACTGCTGCTGACCTGGGCATTGACCTCGCGGTCGGGCATGATCCGTCATTGTGCTCGTATAGCTGACCTACCTACTCGCCACACGAATCTTCGCGTGGCTCGCTCTGCTGTGCCGATCTACCGCGGCCAAGAACGCCGAAATACTCATCCTGCGCCACGAGGTCACCGTGCTGCGCCGACGGGTGCCCACCCCGAAGCCAGCTGGCCGGACCGGGCGCTGTCGCCGCACTCGCCCGGCTCCTGCCCCACACCCTCCGCGGCAACCGACTCGTCTCGCCACGCACTCTGCTCGCCTGGCACCAGCGCCTGCTGAAGAAGAAGTGGACCCAGCCACCTCCCCCAGGACGCCCACCGATATCCGAAGAAGTCCGCGACCTGGTCATCCGGCTCGGCACCGAGAACCCACGGTGGGGCTCCCGCCGCGTACACGGCGAGCTACGCCGCCTCGGCCACATCATCAGCACAGCTACCGTCCGCCGTGTCCTGCGCGCCGCCGGCCTCAACTCAGGGGCCGCGCCATGTGCCGCGCGGGGCGGGCCACCCCGATGAGCAGCAGGTCCTCGGCTCCGGACGCGACGGCACACAGGACCGCCCCCGGAGTGCCCCAGATCACGAGCCGGTCCACCCGTAGGTCAGCGGGCACACTACCGGCTGCCTCGTCGAGGGCCCGGTCGAGTCGCTGCCGGGCCTCACCGGCCCACAGACGCGCCCATGAAGCCTCGGGGCGGCGGCGAAAGGCGGCCTCCCCTTCCGGCGGCTCCCACACCATGACAGCCACCAACGCACCGTCGGTCCGGCGGGCCTCCACAATGCCGCGGCGCAGCGCGGCAAGGCTGGCGAGGGCCCCGCTCACCCCCATGACGACCCGGCCCTTCATGTGATCGCCTACGGAAAGGGCGGGGAGACCGCCTCGAACCGGCGCGACGAGCAGGAGATGTTCGTTCTGTGCCTGCGGATTCTGCAATCGGCTCTGGTCTACGTAAACACCCTCATGCTCCAAGACGTCATGGACGAGCCGGAGTGGGCCGACCTGCTCACCCCCGCCGACCGGCGCGGACCGACCCCGCTGTTCTGGTCCCATGTGCGCCCGTACGGCGAGGTCAACCTGAACATGGCCGCCCGCCTCAACCTCGCCTCGGCCTCCGTGCCGGGCCCCCGCATTGCGGAAGCCGCCGGCCACGGGCTACCCCACCAGACGGCATAGCCGGGGCTTGACGCAGCAGCACAGAGGCCACAGCTGCGGCCGGTCCAGCAGATCGTCCCGGGCCGCGACGCCTGCGCGCACGCTCGCTGCATTGGCGAGACGCCAAGTACATCCAGTACGAGGGCGCTCCGCTGCTTATAGCCGCACGCGGCGGGCGCCAGGCGATCCGGCGTGACCTTCGGAGCAGGCCGGGCCGTCAGTCCGCGGTGATGCTGTCCAGCACGTCAAGACGGGCGGCCCGGCGAGCCGGCCATTGGGCGGCGGCCAGGCCGACGAGAACGGCGGCCAGCAGCATCAGCAACAGCTTGGGGTAGGGCAAGACCGTGCGGAGCTCTGGCAGGGTCACGGTCATGGTGGTGCCGGCCGCCCAGGCCAGGAAGACGCCGAAGGCCATGCCGATCGCCGCGCCGAAGACGGAGATCAACACCGATTCCAGCCGTACCATCCGCTTGACGCCGCCGCGGTCCAGGCCGATCGCCCGGAGCAGGCCGAGCTCGCGTCTGCGCTCGAACACGGCCATTGCCAGCGTATTGACCACTCCCAGGGCCGCGACCAGCAACGACATCCCGAGCAGTGCGTAGAGCAGGTTGAGGGCGAAGGTGATGGTGCGGTCGAACCCGTCCCTCAGGTCCTGCTTGTTCTCGACCTCGATCACAGGGCTTTTGCCGGTGGCGTCCTTGAGAGCCTGTTTGAAGGCAGGGGTTGCCCCGTTCGCGCCCTTGACCAGGATCTGCTGCGCCGGCGCGTACGGCTGGTGTGCGGCGACCACGCCGCCCGGCAGGAGCACGGGGGCGAGCATCCGGCTGGGTGCGAACACCCCGCCGACGGTGAGGCGGGCGCCGGTCCCGCGCGGGGCGGCCACGGTCACGGTGGAGCCGACGGCCAGTCCGTGCCGGCCCGCGAAGTCGGAGTCCACCAGGATCTGACCTCGTTTCAGTGCCGTGGCCGCCCCCTGACTCATGCTCGGCCGGACCAACTGATCGGCACTGTCGGCGTCCAGGCCCTTCGCCTCGGTCCGCACGCCGGCTATCCGCCACTCCACGTCGGTAACCGGGCTGGAGGCGACCACCCCGGGGGCCTGGGCGACCGATGTCGCGATGCTCGGGTCCAGGGAGCCGGTGAGCGTGGTGACGGCGTAGTCCGCCGCCATCTCGTTGGTCACGGCACGGTCGATCGCATCCGAGACCGAGGCGCCGATCACGGTCATCGCGGTGACCAGGGTGAGTCCGATGGTCAGGGCGGCGGCTGTACTCGCGGTGCGGCGCGGGTTGCGGATCGCGTTGAGTGCGGCGAGTGAGCCGGGGGTGCCGCAAAGGCGGGCGAGCGGCGGGCGGGCCAGGGCGATCACCGGGCGGGACAGCAGCGGCAGCAGCTGCACGACGCCGAGGACCGCGAGGAGCGCCCCCACCATGAGCGGCAAACGCGCCGTGGCGCCCCTCTCGGTGCTGCCCAACAGGACCAGGCCGAGGCCCCCGGCGGTGGTCAGGGAGCCGAGGACGTTGCGAAGAAACAGGCTTCGGTGGGTGGCGGGTTGCTCGCCGCTGCTCAGCGCGGCGACCGGGGGGATCCGGCAGGCGCGGAGGGCGGGCAGCGCGGCGGACAGGACAGTGACCAGGATGCCGACGAGCAGGGTGATCAGCACGGTTGTCGGGGTGATGACCACGCCGGCTCTGGGGAGGTCCGCGTCCAGGGACTTCACTCCCGCCGCGAGACCGGCGCCGATGCCGATGCCGAGGAGCAGTCCGGCGGCGGAGCCGCTGAGACCGACAAGGAGCGCCTCGATCAGCACGGAGCGGGTGACCTGGCTGCGCCCGGCGCCGATGGCGCGGAGCAGTGCCAGCTGCCGGGTGCGCTGGGCCACCAGCATGGTGAAGGTGTTGGCGATGAGGAAGATGCCGATGAACAGCGAGATCCCGGCAGCGGTGGTCAGCATGGTGGCCAGGCTCCTGCCGCTCTGGGCCAGCATCTCGGCCTGCTGCGCGGCCAGCCGCGCGCCGGTCTCGGCTCGGAATTGGTTGCCGCCGGGGACCAGCGGAGTGACGGCGTGCAGCAGTGCGGTCTCGGAGGTGCCGGGGGCGGCGGTGACGTCGATGCTGCTGTACTGGTCCGGCGCCAGCGACAGCACCCTCCGGGCGCCCTGGGTGTCCAGCAGGGCCAGCGGGTTGCCGGACCGGACCGCAGGCGCGTCGGAGGAGAAGACGCCGGTCAGGGTGACGCTGATGGCAGGGCCGTTGGCGGCGATGCGGACGGTGTCACCGAGCCGGTAGCCTGCCTTCTCGACGGTGCCCCGGTCCAGGGCGACCTCGGTCGCGGTGTGCGGTCCTCGGCCCTGGAGCATCGGGTAGCGCGCATCGTTCCCGACGGCATCCGGCACGAAGTTGGCGCCCGTGCTTCTCATGATGTCGCCGATCATGTTGCCGTTCTTGTCCGCGATGGCAGCGGTGCCGCTCACCACCGCGCGGGTCCCGGCGACTCCCGGCAGCGCGGCAATCCGACGGACGGTCGCCTCTGTGAGCCGGGCGGAGCTCTTGGTGCTGTTCTGCCTGGCGCTGGAGGGAAGTCCGGCGGTGTCGTCGGCAACCTGGACCGAGATGCCGGTGAAGTCCTTGCTGCGGCTGTTGTTCGCGGCTTGGTGGATACTGTCGGAGAAGATCATGGTGCCGGTCATGAAGCCGGTGCCGAGCAGCACGGCCAGGATGGTCATCAGGAGCCGGCCGCGGTGGGCCAGGACATTGCGCAGTGCGGTACGGAACATGAGTGACAGCCCCCGTCAGCCGACGCGGTCGAGCCGGCGCATGCGGTCCAGCACACTGTCGGCGGTGGGCGATCGCAGTTCGTCGACGACGCGGCCGTCGGCGAGGAAGACCACCCGGTCCGCGTGGGAGGCGGCCACCGGGTCGTGGGTGACCATGACGACGCTCTGGCCGAAGTCGCGCACGCAGGATCCGAGAAGCGCCAGGACCTCCGCGCCGGCGTGCGAGTCGAGGTTCCCGGTGGGCTCGTCGGCGAAGATGATCTCAGGCTTTCCTGCCAGGGCGCGGGCGCAGGCCACGCGTTGCTGCTGTCCGCCGGACAGTTGGCTGGCGCGGTGCCTCAGCCGGTCGGCCAGGCCCACCGCGTCGACGACCCGTGCCAGCCAGTCCCTGTCGGGCCTGCGCCCGGCGATGTCCCCGGGCAGCGTGATGTTCTCCATGGCGGTGAGCGTGGGCATCAGATTGAAGGCCTGGAAGATGAACCCGATCCTGTCTCGGCGCAGCCGGGTCAGCTGTTTGTCCTTCAGGCCGACCAGCTCCACATCGCCGATCGTCGCGGAGCCGGAGGTCACGCTGTCGAGCCCGGCCATGCAGTGCATCAGCGTGGACTTGCCGGATCCCGAGGGACCCATGATCGCGGCGAACTCGCCGCGCGGAAACTCCACGCTGACGTCGTCCAGCGCCAGGACCCGGGTCTCCCCCTCCCCGTAGACCTTGTGCAGCCCACGGGCTCGGGCAGCCGCCGCGTACGTGGTCGTCGTCATCGTGTCCATCACCATTGGAGTCCTCTCGGTGGAGCTCGGAACGCCGTCCACACTCGCCCAAGCCGGGTCCTGGGGGCGTCCGGCCCTCAGCGGACCCGTTGGGTGGTCCGTAATGCCGCAGGCGTACGCCTGTAAGGCGACGCGGAGAGCCGGGTGCACGCCTACGCTCAGCCTGTGGAAGAGATCAAGCCCCGGCCGCCCCTGCTCGGACGCATCCCGCCAGGCGCCTGGCCGGTCCTCACCTGGTGCGCGGCCCTGCTGTTCGCACTGGCGCTGTGGCTGCTCGAGCAACAGGGCGGGCCCGAGGCCGCCCCCTTCCTGCGGGGCCCCTGGGCCGGCCTGGCGCTGGCCGTCGGCCTGGCGTTGCCGCTCGTAGCGGCCCGACGCCGACCACTGCCGGTCCTGGGCCTGGTCCTCACCGAATCCCTGGCGGCTGCGGCGCTCGCTCCCTGGGCGTGGGCTCTGCTGCTCCCGACGGCGGACGTGCTGCTGCTCTACATCGCCGCCACCGCCGACCGCAGCCGTCGCGCCACTGCCATGGCGGCCGTCGCGGTCCTCACGGCGCAGATCAGCGGCTGGCGGATCACGAACGGAGGCTGGGCGCACGGTGTGACCGAGGCCGCGGTGCCGATCGCCTCGGTCGCCCTGGTCTCCTGGACGCTGGGCAGCTCGATCCGCCAGCGGCGCGAGTACGCCGAGCGGCTGCGTGAACAGGCCGCCGCCCAGGCGGTGCAGGCGGAGCGCCTGCGGATCGCCCGGGAGCTGCACGACACGGTCGCCCACAGCATCGGAGTGGTCGCCATCCAGGCCGGCGCGGCCAAGCGGGTCATCGAGACCCAGCCCGAGGGAGCCCGCAGAGCGCTCGACGCGATCGAGCTGACCAGCCGGGAGACCCTCGTGGGGCTCCGCCAAATGCTCGGCACGCTGCACCGGACCGAACCCGAACCGGTGACGGGCATGGCAGGCGTGGACCGGCTGACGCAGGGCACCGCCACGGCCGGACTCCACGTAAAGGTGCGCTGGCAGGGCACGAAACGTCCGCTGCCACCCGACACGGACCAATCGGCATTCCGCATCATCCAGGAGTCATTGACCAACGTGGTCCGCCACGCGAACGCCCGCCACTGCCAGGTGAACGTCGACTACCGCACCGCCGAGCTGGCCATCGAGGTCGTCGACGACGGCACCGGTGCGCCGCCCGATGCCGCGACCGACGGCACCGGCTACGGAATCACTGGAATGCGCGACCGAGCAGATCTGCTGGGCGGCGAGTTCAGCGCCGGGCCGCGCCCCGAGGGCGGCTTCCGGGTGACAGCCAGGCTGCCGGGATGACCGTACGCATCGTCCTCGCCGACGACCAGCCTCTCGTACGAGCCGGCCTTCGCATGGTCATCGCCGACGCCCCCGATCTGGAGATCGTGGGCGAGGCCGGAACCGGCACGGAGGCAGTCCGGATAGTCAGGGAACTCCGGCCCGACGTCGTCGTGATGGACATCCGGATGCCCGGCATGGACGGCATCGAGGCCACCCGGATGATCACCTCCAACGCCCCAGCGCCGCGCGTACTCATGCTCACCACCTTCGACGACGACAACAACGTCTACGCCGCGCTCCGGGCGGGGGCCAGCGGATTCCTGGTCAAGGACATGGCGCTGGACGACATCCTCGCCGCGACCCGCGTCGTGGCCGCCGGCGACGCCCTCATCGCGCCGAGCGTCACCCGACGCCTGATCGAGGAGTTCGCGAACCGTCCCGCGGCCGCTGCCCCTCCGCAGCGACTCGCTGGCATCACCGAGCGGGAACGCGAGGTGCTGACACTCGTCGGGCGCGGCCTGTCCAACAGCGAGATCGCGGCCGAGCTGTTCATCGGTCACGCCACCGCCAAGACCCATGTGGCGCGGCTGCTGACCAAACTCGACGCCCGCGACCGTGTCCAGCTCGTGATCATCGCTTACAGAGCGGGCCTGGTGTCGTCCTCACCATGACCCGGCAGCAAGCAGGTCACCCCAGGTCTGCGATCTGGCCCACCGCCGCTTACGACAACGAGGACGCCTGCGGGCCTGGCTGTTCTCGATCGCCCCGGCCACCGGGGACCTCAGCCAACGCACTGATGACCGCCGAAGCGTTCCCACTTTGCTGTGGCGTGCAGGAATCGACCGATTGATGAGCAAGATCGCTAAGCGGCGGCGCGTGGCCGGATCGGCACCGGATCATGCTCATAAAACGGTGTCAGAAAGTCGATGTGCTCAAGAACTTGAGGAGCACCGTTTTCTGTACGTGCCTCGCCATGTTCACCCCCTGGTTCGTCCGTGAACATTCACGGCAGGCTGTCGGTTGACGACCGAAGGCCCGACGTGAGGGCCTGTCAAGACCTGCGGCCCAGTCCCTTCACGTGGCGGGGCCGTCGGGCGCGGTGAAGCGGAAGGAAGCGAGTCGGAAGTCGCCGTGCAGGGTGAGGCACAGATCGTGGTGGCCGTCGCCCCGCGCTGCCATCGCGGCGGTCACGGTCGTCCAGGTGTGGCGGCCGCCGGTGACCGGTACGGCGAACTCCGCAAGGAGTTGGCCTCCCGCCCGCACCTCCAGTCGCGCCTCACCCGGTCCGGTGGCCTCGCGCGCGACCTCGGCTTCGAAGTGCGAAGCACCGGTCAGGTCCGCGGAGCGGAACAGCAGGGTCGCGGGGCGAGCGGGTTCTGCTGGGGTGACGGCATCGCCCGTGGCGCGGGTGGCGTCGACCAGAGTGATGTCCGCGTAGTCGTCGAAGTCGACGGCCGGCGTACGTCGGCCCACCAGTTCGCGCGGCGTGGGGGCGGTACCGCTGACGGCGAGCGGCGCGCTGAGGACGATGTCCTCGGCCGAGCGGGCGATGAGCACCTCGTAACGGCCGGGATCGACGGTGAAGGCGCCCGCGGCGACATCCCAGTGCGCCAGTCGTTCGGCGGGCAGGTCGAAGGTCACCTCCCGGCTCTCCCCCGAGTGGAGCCGCACCTTGCGGAAGTCCGCGAGGCGGAGCCGGGGTGCTTCGTAGCGGGCGTCTGCCGCTCGGACGTAGAGCTGGACCACCTCGCTCCCGGAGCGCGTGCCCGTGTTGGTCAGTGTCACCGAGACGTGCACCGCGCCGTCCTGGGCCATGGCGGGCCTGGACAGCCGCAGGTCACGGCAGGTGAAGTCGGTGTACGACAGGCCGTGTCCGAAGGGATAGAGGGGTGCTGTCCGGTGGTACTGGTACGTCCAGCCCGCCTTGATGATGTCGTAGTCGAGCGGGTGCGGCAGTGCGTCGCCGCCCCGGTACCAGGTCTGTGGCAGCCGGCCGGCGGGCTCGGCTTCGCCGAGCAGGACAGCGGCCAGGGCGCGGCCCGTTTCCTGTCCGCCATGGGAGGTCCACAGCACGGCCGGCAGGTGGGTGTCGGCCCAGTCGACGGCGTAGGGGTAACTGCTCATGACGACCAGCGCGGTCTCCGGGCGGACGGCGGCGACCGCGCGCAGCAGCGTTTCCTGTGTCCGGGGCAGGCCGGTTCCGGTACGGTCCTCGGTCTCGCGGCCGTTGATCATCGGGTGGTTGCCGAGAACGACGATCGCCACGTCGGCCTCCTGGGCGGCGCCCCGTGCCTCGGCCGCGCCGTCGCGCAGCAGCTCGTGCTGCCACCGCTCGGCCATCTCGGGGGTATCGGCGGTGACGCGCACCCGGCCGTCGGTGGGATCGAGGGTGGCGTAGCGGCCGGTGAAGACGTTGCGCAGCAGGAAGGTGTCGTTGTCGCCGCCCGGGTCGGGTTCCAGACGGAAGGTTTCCTTGATGAACCAGGTCTTGAGCACCGTCCGGTCCGCGAGGAGTGAGGCGTCGTCCTGGAGACTGAGGTAGCGGCCGGTGTCGGCGTCGCGCAGGGTGAGGACGCCGTCGCCCCACTCCTCGGCGTCGAAGGTGGTCCCGCCCAGAGGCTCGCCGGTGGTGCGGGATCGCAGCGTGATCCGGTCGGCGCCCGGCACACAGGCCACCTCGCCGCGGTCTTGTCCGAGCGCGGTGCGCAGGCCGGCCACGACGCCGACCTGGTACGGCAGGGTGCCGCTGTACCAGTCCTCGTACAAGGTGTCGGCGTGTGGCCCGATGACGGCGATCCGCGGTGCGCGGTTCGGGTTCAGGGGCAGCAGCCCATCGTTCTTGAGCAGCACCACGGACTCGGTCGCGGCACGCAGGGCGAGGGCGCGGTGCTCGGGGCTGTCGATCACCTCCGGACCGATTCCGGCGTACGGGTCCAGGTCGGGGTCGAACTCGCCGAGGCGGAACCGCAGTTGCAGCTGACGGCGCACCGCCCGGTTCACGTCCTCCTCTTCGATCAGCCCGCGCTCCAGCGCCTGGCGCAGTCGGCCGATCACGGTGGCGCTGTCCTCGCGGTGGTCGGTGAAACTGTCGATGCCGGCTTTCAGCGCGGCGGCATGGGATGCCGCGTGGTCCTCGAAGTATTGCTCCATTTCCACCAGGTTGGAGGGCGCTTGCTCGTCGCTGACCACGAACAGCTCGTGGCCGGTGGTCCGGGCCCAGGTCCGCAGCTCCGTCTCGATGAGCGGGCTGACGTGGCAGGGGCGGCCGTTGACGAGGTTGTAGGCGGCCATCGCGCCGGTGGCCGCGCCGGAGGCGACGACCGGGCGGAAGGCGGCCAGGTCGTACTCGTGCAGCACGCGGGGGCGCAGGCCGGAGGAGGTGACGCAGCGATCCGTCTCGTTGTTGTAGGCGAGGAAGTGCTTGAGCACCGGGGCGACGCGCAGGAAGTCGGGATGGTCGCCGGCCAGGCCCTGGCAGTAGGCGGTGGCGAGGCGCGCGGTGTGCAGCGGGTCCTCGGAGTAACCCTCTTCGTTGCGGCCCCACCTCGGATCGCGCAGCAGGTTCACCACCGGCGCCCAGGTCTGCAGGCCGTTGGTGCCGGACCCGGTCGGGGTCGGCCGGTGCCGGTGCAAGGCGCGCACTTCGACCGACACCGCCTCGGCGACGGCACGCACCAGATCCTCGTCCCATGCGGCTCCCAGCCCCACCGCCTGCGGAAAGACGGTCGCCACTCCCAGCCAGGCCACCCCGTGCAGCGCTTCCGTTCCGGTGCGGAACGAGGCGATGCCCAGGCGTGGGACGGCCGGGACGTACTGATGCAGCATCGCGACCCGCTCGTCCAGTGTGAGCCGGTCCAGCAGGTCGCCGACGCGCTCCCCGAGCGGAAGCGCGGGATCACGGAACGGCAGCCGGGCGGCAGCGGCGGAAAGGGAGGGAGATCCCACGAGTCAGACCTCTGAACAGACGGATGTGGATGGCGGGCCGAAGGCCGGATTGTCGAAGCGCATCGACGCTGCCATCGCCCGCGACGGGCTGTCAATGGATCTGCAGAAAGAAACTTTCTTCGAGCTATACCTATTGTTTCGCGCGAAACCTGTCGTTAGTTTTCCCTCTGTCCATGTGAAGCGCTTCGACGCTCTCGCCCTTCCCCGCCACCGGAGGAGCAACCGTGACCACCGGCAGCATCACCGACCGCCTGGGCGGCCTCGCCTTCGGTGGGGACTACAACCCCGAGCAGTGGGACGAGCCCGTCTGGAAGGAGGACGACACACTCATGCGCAAGGCCAGGGTCAACCTGGTCACCGTGGGCGTTTTCTCCTGGGCCCTGCTCGAACCGGAGAAGGGCCACTACGACTTCGCCTGGCTCGACGCCCACATCGAACGCCTGCACGCGAACGGCGTGGCCGTCGACCTCGCCACCCCGACCGCCTCCCCGCCGCCCTGGTTCACCCTCGCCCATCCCGACGCACTGCCGGTCACCCCCGAGGGCACCCGCCTCACCCACGGCAGCCGCGACACCTACTGCCTGGCCGCGCCCGCCTACCGCAGCGCCGCCCGCCGGATCGCCTCCGCCCTGGCCGAACGGTACGGCCACCACCACGCCCTTGCGCTGTGGCACGTGCACAACGAGTACGCCACCCTCTGCTACTGCGAGTACGCCGCGGCGGCCTTCCGGGAGTGGCTGCGCGCGCGCCACGGCTCGCTGGACGCCCTCAACGAGGCGTGGGGAACGGCCTTCTGGAGCCAGCGCTACACCTCCTGGGAGCAGGTGCTGCCGCCACGCGCGACGCAGTGGCACAAGAACCCGGGCCAGACCCTGGACTTCCGCCGTTTCTGGTCCGACGAGACAATCGCCGCCTTCCGCGAGCAGCGCGACGCCATCCGGGCGCACAGCGACCGGCCGGTGACGACCAACCTGATGCTGCCCGCCTACCAGAACCTGGACCTGTGGGCCCTGGCCCGCGAACTCGACGTGGTCTCCTCCGATCACTACCCAGGGTCACCGGGTCTGGACGCCGCCGCCGACGTCGCCTTCCACGCCGACCGCATCCGCTCCCTGGCCGGCGGTCGCCCATGGCTGCTGATGGAACAGGGCACCAACACCGTCTACGACGGTGACCGGGTGCTCGGCAAGGAGCCCGGGGAGATCCTGCGCCACACCCTCGGCCACATCGCGCGCGGTTCCGAGGGCGCCCTCTTCTTCCAGTGGCGGCAGTCCCGGGCCGGCGCCGAGACATGGCACTCGGCGATGGTCCCGCACGCGGGGCCCGACAGCCGTATCTTCCGGGAGGTCACCCAGCTCGGCGAGGCGGTCGCCCGGCTCCGCGAGCTGGCGGGCTCGACGGTCGACGCGTCCGTGGCCGTCCTGCACGACGCTGACGCCTGGTGGGCGTTGAGCGTCGACGGCCTGCCCTCCGCCGACCTCGGTTACCACAAGGAGCTGAGCCGAGCACACCGGGCGTTGTGGGACGCCGGCGTCACGGTCGACTTCGCCCATCCCGAGCACGAGTTGAACCGCTACGCGCTCGTCATCGCCCCGGCCCTGTTCCTCCTCTCCGACGCGGGCGCCGAGAACCTGCGCCGCTACGTCGCCGGCGGCGGGACGCTCCTCGTCCAGCACGCGAACGGATGCGTCGACGACCGCATGCAGGCCCGGCTCGGCGGCTATCCCGCCGGGCCACTGCGCGATGCCCTGGGCATCCGTGTCGAGGAGCACCGACCGCTGCGGGCGGATGAACGGATCGCCCTGTCGGACGGGTCGTTGGGCACGGTCTGGAGCGAGTCCCTGCACACCAAGGGCGCCGAGACGCTCGCCGCCTACACCCACGGCATGCTGGCCGGCAGCCCGGCGCTGACCCGGCACCGATTCGGAACCGGACAGGGCTGGTATCTCTCCACTCGCCTCGACGACGCCGACTACGGCGCTCTGGTCCGCCGACTGCTCGACGAGGCCGGTGCCGGCCCGGAAGCGCCGGGTCTGCCGGGCGGTGTGGAAGCCGTCACCCGGCATGCGCCCGACGGCCGCCGCTGGCACGTTCTGATCAACCATGGCGCGGACGCCGTGCCCCTGCCGGAGCCCGTCCACGACCTGCTCACCGACACCACGGCCCATGAGCTGCCACCCGGTGGTTGCGCGGTGCTGCGCAGGCCATGACTCCGAGAAGCCACCATGACCGAGAAACAGCACACGATCCGCTGAGGTCACGATGTACTGCGGCTCCGGCTCAGCCGCCCGGAGGCGCCCTCTCCGGACGGCACCTCCGCCTGAGACACACCCTCCCCGCCTCCGTGGGCACCCGACACCTCGAAAGGACCTGGTGACTTGTCAGACACCGGACCCGCCAACCCCGTGATCCCCGGCTTCCACCCCGATCCCAGCATCTGCCGGGTGGGCGACGACTACTACCTCGTCTGCTCCAGCTTCGAGTACTTCCCCGGTGTGCCCGTCTTCCACAGCCGTGACCTGGTGCACTGGACGCAGATCGGCAACGCCCTGGACCGGCCGAGCCAGCTGCGTCTGGCGGCCGACGTGCCATCCTCCGCCGGGATCTACGCTCCCACCCTGCGATACCACGACGGACGCTTCTGGCTGATCGTCACCAATGTGAGCAAGGGCGGTGGCAACCTGGTCGTCACCGCCACGGACCCGGCCGGACCGTGGTCGGATCCCGTCCGGCTCCCCGGCGTGCCCGGCATCGATCCCGACCTGGCCTGGGACGAGGACGGCACCTGCTGGTGCACCGTCGCCGGGGTCGCACAGGTCCGCATCGACCCGGACACGGGTCGGACGTACGGACCACCGCAGAAGCTGTGGTCCGGCACACCCGGCGCCAAGGCGCCGGAGGCGCCGCATCTGTACCGGATCGGCGACTACTGGTACCTGCTCATCGCCGTGGGGGGCACCGAGCGCGGCCACGGCGTGGCGATCGCCCGCGGCCGTACGCCGAGCGGCCCGTTCGAGCCCTGCCCGGCCAACCCGATCCTCACCCACCGGAGCACCGACCATCCCGTGCAGAACACCGGGCACGCCGATCTGGTCCAGGCCCCCGACGGCTCGTGGTGGATGGTGCTGCTCGGGGTACGGCCGGGCGGCGGCACGCCCGGCTGGCACGTACTCGGCCGGGAGACCTTTCTGGCGCCGGTGACCTGGGGGGACGGCTGGCCGGTCGTCGGCGAGGTCGCACTGGACCTGCCGGAGCTCCCTTGGCCCCTTGTCCCCGGCCCCGTCGAGGAGCAGCGGGACGACTTCGACCTGAGCGAACTGCGGCCGTTGTGGATCTCTGTGCGGGACCGTCCGGCAGAGCACTGCACCACCAAGGAGCGCCCCGGATGGCTGACGCTGCGCGCGCGAGGCGGCTCCCTGGACGAGCCCGACGTCGTCTTCACCGGCCGGCGCCAGCAGCACCTGTCGTGCCGGGCGCGCTCCCTGGTCGACCCCTCGGAGGGACGCGGCGGCCTGGCCGTGCGGCTGGACGAGCGGCACCACTACGCCATCGAGGTGTCCGGGGGCGAGGTGCGGGTGGTCGCGCGGGTCGGCTCCCTGCGCACGGTGGTGGCCGCACAGCCCGTACCCGACGGGCCGGTGGTGCTCGGTCTCACGATCAGCGACCCGCCGCCTCCGCACGACGCCCGCACCGGCCCCGACGCCGTCTCCTTCGGTGTCGAGCAACCCGACGGCACCCTCAGCGTGCTCGCGACGCTCGACGGCCGCTACCTGTCGACCGAGGTCGCCGGCGGCTTCACCGGACGCGTCATCGGCATGTACGCCGCGGCCGGCACCGTCCATTTCGACTGGTTCGACTACGAGCCCATCAGCCGCTGAACCGGCACCACCCAATGAACCTGCACGGACAGGCAGGGCCGACTGTGGCGGCTGATCGCCACGGATCGGATCACCATCCGCACGACCGACCGAAAGGAACGGCACGTGAAGGACATACGGCAACCCGCGCACCACCGGAACCGGGGTCCCGGACGCCTGGCGGCCCTGCTGCTGGCGCTGCTCGTCGTCCTGGGGCTGTCCGGTGGCAGCGCGTCCGCCGCGCCCGACGGCACCAGGGAGCCATCGCGGTCGGCGGTGAGGGTTCCGGCTTCCGCCATGGACGCCGTGGCGGCGATGCAGCCCAGCTGGAACCTGGGCAACAGCCTGGACGCCATTCCAGACGAGACGTCCTGGGGCAACCCGAAGGTCACCAAGGAACTGTTCGACACCATCCGCGCGCAGGGCTTCCGCAGCGTCCGCATCCCGGTGACCTGGAACGACCACCAGTCCGCCACCGCCCCGTACACCATCGACGCCACGTACATGAGCCGCGTCAAGCAGGTGGTGGACTGGGCGCTGGCCGACGGCCTCTACGTCGTGATCAACGTCCACCACGACTCGTGGCAGTGGATCTCGAAGATGCCCACCGACCACGACAAGGTGCTCGCCCGCTTCAACGCCACCTGGACCCAGATCTCCTCGACGTTCCGGGACGAGCCGCGCACCCTGCTGTTCGAGAGTGTCAACGAGCCGGTCTTCGACAACGCCACGGACGCGCAGAAGAGCCAGCTCCTGAACGAGCTGAACACCTCCTTCCACAAGGTCGTCCGCTCCTCGGGCGGCGGGAACACCGACCGTCTGCTCGTCCTGCCCACGCAGGTCTGCACCCCGTCCCAGACCCTCATGGACGACCTGTCCACCACGATCGGCGCACTGCACGACAGCAACCTCGTGGCCACCGTGCACTACTACGGCTGGTACCCGTTCAGCGTGAACATCGCGGGCGGCACGCGGTACGACGACAACGCCCAGAAGGACCTGACGGACGCCTTCGCCCGTATGCACGACACGTTCGTCGCCAAGGGCATCCCCGTCTACCTCGGCGAGTACGGTCTGCTCGGATATCCCGACGACAACCACCCCTCCCGCATCGAGCGGGGCGAGGCACTGAAGTACTACGAGCATGTCGGGTACGCGGCACGCGCCGCCGGTGTCACCACCGCCCTGTGGGACCCCGGCTTCGCCTACCTGAACCGCTCCACGATGCAATGGCGCGACCCCGCCCTGTTCGCCTGGATCAAGTCCAGCTGGACCACCCGCTCGGCTACGGCATCCTTCGACAAGGTCTTCGTACGGAAGTCGAGCCCGATCACCGCCCAGACACTCACTCTCAACCCGAACGGCAACACTTTCCAGGGCCTGTGGCAGGGCGACACCAAGCTGGTCGAGGGACGGGACTACACCGTCTCCGGCGTTCAGCTCACCCTCACGGCCGACGCGCTGACCCGGCTGACCGGCAACCGGGACTACGGGGTCAACGCAACGCTCCAGGCCCGGTTCTCCGGCGGGCTGCCCTGGCAGATCGACATCATCACCTATGACCCTCCGGTGCTGTCGAACGCCTCCGGCACGACCGGCTCGTTCACCGTTCCCACGCAGTACCGCGGTGACGTGCTGGCGACCATGGAGGCCAAGTACGCCGACGGCAGCAACGCCGGCCAGGCCACCTGGACTCCGTTCCAGGAGTTCAACACGGCCTTCTCGCCGGACTACCCGGGCGGCAAGACCATCCTGACCTCCGACTTCCTGAACGCACTCCGCGACGGCGCACCGGTGACGCTGACGTTCCACTTCTGGAGCGGCGCCACCGTCACGTACCACGTCACCAAGTCCGGATCCTCGGTCACCGGCACGACGTCCTGACCGACCGGCCCCGCGCCCTGGTTGCCCGCTCCCCGGGCAACCAGGGCACACCCGCGACTCCGCGCGACCTCACTCCTCCTTCGGCACAGCCGTGCTCTCCCGGACGGTGAGGGTCGTCGCGATCTCCAGTCCGAGCCGCGGCACATCGTCGCCGCGGCCGAGCGCCAGGGCCAGCTCGGTGGCGGCTGTCGCCATCTCGGCCAGCGGCTGATGGACGGTGGTCAGGGGAGGATCCGCACAGGCCACGGCCGGGACGTCGTCGTAGCCCACCACGCTGAGATCGTGCGGGATGCGCAAACCGAGCTCGCGCGCGGCCCGGTAGACGCCGAGCGCCTGCATGTCGTTCGCGGTGAACACCGAGGTGGGACGATCAGGGCGGGACAGCAGCTCGCGCGCCGCGGTGTACCCGTGCTCGCGCGTGAGTTGGGTCTTCACCACCAGTTCGGGTGCCGTCGGCAGGCCGGCGTCCGAGAGGGCGGAGAAGTAACCGGACAGCCGGGCGCGGCAGTAGGGGTGATCCGGCCCGCTGATCATGGCGATGCGCCGGTGTCCCAGGTCGATCAGATGCCGGGTCGCCGTCTGGCCGCCCCGCCAGTTTGTGGCACTGACGAACGGCACGTCGTCGGGCAGCTCGTCGATCGGGTCGAAGACGACGAACGGGATGCCCTTCGCCTTCAGCTGTTCCCGCTCCGCTTCGGAGAGCTGCGCCACCGACAGAACGCACTGGGGGCGCCGTCCGGCCGTGTCGTCGATCATCCCCGCTGACTCGTGGGTTCCGAACGCGGACACCACCAGCCCGAGCCGGTTCGTGCGGGCCACCCGCTCGACTCCGCGGATGATCTCCACGGCCCACATGCTCTCCAGCTCGCGGAACACCAGCTCCACCAGATTGCTCCGGCTCTGGGGAGGCTTGCGGTAACCGTACTCAAGGATCAACTGCTCGACGCGGGCGCGGGTCTCGTCCGACACTCCGGAACGGCCGTTGAGGACCTTCGACACGGTGGGAACCGAGACGCCGGCGGACTCGGCGATGTACGCGATCGTCACCGACGCGGGTCCCGCGCCACGCTCCCTGTCGTCATCCGCCGAAGATCTTCCCGATCGGTTGTCCGGCACAATCGCCTTTCCCCATCGCCTCGCCTGCCCCCGCCGCCATTCTGACACCTCCCGTTGGGCGCTTGTGACGGCCAGGAACGCGCCGTCGATGTCAGCGGTCAATGGGGCTTCTGAGCCCACGGGCCCACGCGCAGGGCTCGCGGCTACGAGGCGCCGTCCCGGTCCAGGTGCTCGCGCAGCCACTGCTCGGTGGTGTTGACGTGCATGAGGGCGGCGGCCTGGGCGAGGGCAGCGTCGCCGGCGGCCAGCGCGCGGTAGATCGCCTTGTGCTCGGCCAGCGTGCGGCCGGCGGCATCCTCGTCGACCAGTCCGCGCCAAACACGCGCGCGCAGCGTCCGGCTCGCGATGCCCTCCAGCAAAGTGGCGAGCGTCGCGTTGCCCGTGGCCGCGATCACCGCGCGGTGGAACGCGGCGTCGTGCTCGTTGAGCTCCTCGACGTCGTCGCGGGCCGCCTGCATCGCCTCCAGGTGTCGCTCCACCTCCGCGAGCCCCTCGGCCGAGATGCGGCCGGCGGCCAGGCCGGTGGCGACTGGCTCGAACAGTCGGCGGACCTCGGTGAGTTCCAGCAGAGTGTCGCCGCGCAGCAGCTCCACCGCGGATCCGATGCCGCTCAGCAGCAGTTCCGGTTCCAGGCTGGTCACGTACGTGCCGTCGCCGCGCCGGATCTCCAGCACCCGCGAGACGGCCAGCGCCTTGACCGCCTCCCGCATCAGATTGCGGGACAGCCCCAGCTCCGCGGCGAGCTGCTGTTCGGGCGGCAGCTTGGCACCCGGAGGAAGCTCACCCGACTGGACGAGCTCCCTGATGCGGTCGATGGCCTTGTCGGTCAATGACATGCTGCGCTACCCCCTGCTCATCCCCGGGCGTCGGCAGCGTACCAATACATCCCATAGCCCAGGAAGGAGCGGAGTGATCACATCATCAGGGCTCGCGTCGACTCCCCCGTACCCGCAGGTGATCGCATCTCGATCGCTTTTGCGCGCGAGAGATACGGACACCATTTCCGGGGCACCCTATAAATTCATCCCATGTCTCCTTGAGAGATCCACCGTGGCTGCACAAGCCGAGGACACACGCTCTCGGCCGCGTCCGTCCTGGTCACAGGGGTGTGAACGTCCACAACAGGTTGGTGCTGCTTCCGTAGGTCCACTGTTTGGTGACCGAGCCCGAGCCGACGTTGCCGCCGCCGTCGAGGACCAGGCCGGTGGTGCGGTTGGCGATCGAACAGCAGTCGCCGCCCCGGTGAGTGATCGTCCACTGCTGGTTGGTGCCACCGTTCCAGGCTGCCTGCCTGGCGGCGGAGCCGTCGGCGGTGGCGCCCCAGCCGTCGGCGACCATGCCGTTCGTGCGGTTGACCAGCTTGTAGTAGCCGCCTGGGACCTCCACCGCCTGCCACTGGAGGTTGGAGCTGCCGTCCCAGGTCCACTGCTTGAGGTTGGAGCCCGAGGCGACGTTGCCGCCGCCGTCCAAAGCGAGGGCGTTGGTGACGTTGGTGATCCGGAAGTGCGTCGCCGGGTTGAACTGGACCCTCAGCGAGGTGATCTGGTCGTTGTTGCCGGTGATCCGCAGGTCTGGGTTTTCGGTGGTGAAGGTCCAGGAGGTGCCGGTGAAGTCGTCCCCGGAGTAGCCGATCACCTGGTAGCCGGGGGCCGGCCGGAGAGAGGAGAGGGTGCGCGCGCCCAGTCCGGCCGCGATCAGGTCGGCCGCCGTGTAGTCGCCGAGGGCGAGCACGGCCGCGTCGCCGCTGTAGTCGACCTCCTTGAAGGCAACGGCGCCGGCGAGCGGCCGCAGGCCCGGGATCGTGCCGGAGAAGGCGAGCTTGAGGACGTAGGCGCCGGCGCTGTACGGGGCTGCGGACGGCAGGGTGAGCGTGAGGCCGGAAGTGTTCTGGGTCGGCGTGGGCAGGTCGATGTAGGTGCCGGCGGTGGAGCCGAGCAGCTTCACCGAGGTCAGCGAAGAGGTGTTGATCCGGTCCGAGTTGAGGGTCTTGATCGTCAGCGAGCTGCCGGGCCAGCCCAGGACGGTGGCGTACAGGATGTTGTCGGCCTTGTTGCGGGTGAAGCGGATGTCCTGCGCGGTGCCGGCATGTGGGGTGGTGAACGAGCCGCCGCCCATCTTCGTCGGGCCCTCGCCGTACGCCGTCCAGGCGCGGGTCGCGTACACCGACTCGCCGAAGCGTTTCAGGTGGTCTCCGATGCCGAGCAGGATGTCCCTCTGTGCCTGCGGGATGGTGCCGTCGGCCATCGGCGCGATGTTCAGCAGCATGTTGCCGTTCTTGCTGACCCGGTCGATGAACGAGTGCAGCATCTGCGGGATGGTGTAGTACCCGATGCCCTGGGTGTAGCACCAGCTGCTGCTGGAGATGCTGTCGTCGGTCAGCCAGTACGGGGTGGTGATGTCGGCCGGGCCGCCGCGCTCGTAGTCGAAGACCTCGCCCTTGCTGTTCATGCCGTCCTTGTACGTGGCGACGACCTCACGGCCCCAGCTGCCCGCCTGGTTGTAGTAGTACGACAGGAAGTTCAGGCGCTTGGTCTCGTCGACGGCGTCCAGCTTGAAGTCCTGCCACAGGATGTCGGGCTGGGCGCGGTCGATGACCTCCTTGAGCTTGTCGAACCAGAGCTGGTTCTCCGCGGCCGTCCCCAGTTGCCCGTAGAGCTTCTTGAGGCTGCTGTCCGTCTGGGCGGGGACGAATTCATAGAAGCCGTTGAAGTTGTACGCGTGGTGCATGGCCACCAGCAGCTTCAGGCCCTTGGCGCGGATGGCCGTGGAGAAGAGCCGCAGCAGGTCGAGACCCGGACCCTTCTTCACCGAGTTCCACTCGTTGACCTGGCTGTCCCACATGGAGAAGCCGTCATGGTGCTCGGCGACCGGGCCGGCGAACTTGGCGCCGGCGTCGACGAACAGCTGCGCCCACTCATCGGGGTCGAAGTTCCCCCCGGCCGACTTCAGCCTCGGCGCGAACTTCACGAAGTTGCCCGCCGGGTCCCGCGCTCCGTTGATGAAGTGGTGATAGGGCCACGCCGATGGCTGGCCGTAGGTCGCGGTGTGGTGTTGGTTGGCCCGGCTGCCGGCCTGGTACATGCTGCGCGGGTACCACTCGTTGTCAAAGGCGGGGACGCTGAAAGCGCCCCAGTGGAAGTAGATCCCGAACTTCGCGTCCCGGAACCACTCCGGGGCCGGAGGGTGCTGGTCGACCGAGTTCCAGTCGGGCGTGTACGCGCTGGGCGCCGCCTGGGCGACGCCGGCGCCTAACACACCTCCACCGACGGCCGCCGCGGCCACGCGTGCCCACCCTCGCGGACCTGCGCGACCAGGGGGTGATCGGCGCGATCGGTACCGGCATGAACCAGTCGGCCATGCTCGCCCGCTTCCTGCGCGAGACCGCGGCCGACGTGGTGATGCTGGCCGGACGTTACACGCTCCTTGACCAGTCGGCGCTGGACGACGTGCTGCCCGCCGCGAGGGAGCACGGCAAGAGCGTGGTCGCCGTCGGCGTGTTCAACTCGGGCCTGATTTCCAGGATCGACCGGCGCTGGGCATGAAGTACGGCTACAAGGACGCCCCGCCGGACTTCGTCGCCCGTGCCCTGGCCATCGCCGAGGTCTGCGAACGTCACGGCACGACGTTGCCCGCCGCCGCGATCGCTTTCCCCTTCAGCCACCCCAGTACCGTCAATGTCACCCTGGGCATGAGGGACCGGGAACAGGTCAGCCGCAATGTGGAACTCCACCGTCGGGGCGTGCCCGAAGGCCTCTGGGACGATCTTCGCGCCCAGGGGCTGATCAGGCCGGACGTACCCACGCCCCGGTGATCCTGCTGTTCACTCGGCTCCGGGGCTGAGCAGCCGCTGCCCTTGGGAGCTGTCCATCACGGGTTCACGGCGCCGGCCCTGGCGACCGTGGACCCGTTCAGGAGTGGTCGTCGGGGTACGGCAGCCCCAGGCGCGGCAGGAGTTCGGCTTCCGTCCGCTCCCGACCACTTGTGTTAACGGTCACATCACTGCATGATTCTGGCGTCGGAATCCGAAGTGTCAAGAGCTCGCGCAGCATGGATTTCTCCGGGCTTCTTCCGCCGGACCGGGCCCGGCGGCCGTGCGGATGATCACTGAGGACGAACCCGCGCTTGAGTGACCGGTCACATAGCCCGCACCGACAGGGAGCAAGGAGCCAGCCATGCCGAGCGGCTACCGTCGCCTTCCCGGAGTGGGCACAGTTTGATGGGCACGGCCCCTGACACCAGCGGCGCCCCCACCGTGACCATCCGCGATGTCGCGCGAGAAGCCGGCGTCTCCCACCAGACGGTCTCCCGCGTCATCAACGGCCACTCCGCCGTGGCCGATGCCACCCGTCACCGGGTCGAAGCCGCCATCGATTCGCTCGGATTCCGGCCCAACCACGCAGCCCGCGAACTCGCGGGCAAGGCAGCCCGCTCGCTGACCGTCCTCACCAGCGACACCAGCCTGTACGGGGCCGCCTCGACACTGCGCGGCATCGAAGAGGCCGCCCGCGCCGCCTCATTCGCGGTCGCGGTCAGTGTGCTGGACCGGCACGCCCATCCGGACCGGGCCGAGTTACGCGCCCGCCTCGCCCGGCCGGGCGAACCCGTCGTGGTCATCGCCTTCGACGCCCCCGGGGTGCATGCCCTGCGGCTGCTGCCCGCGGACACACCGGTGGTGGCCGCGGTAGAGCACCCCTCCGGCAGCGAGCCGGTTTCGTCTCGGCCGCAGGCCTGGCTGGACGACCGGCTCGCCGCCGCCCACGCCACCCGCCATCTGCTGGGCCTGGGCCACCGCACGGTGCACTACCTGGCGCTGCCTTCCTCGACCGCGGACGTGGCCCAGCGCACGCAGGGCTGGCTGGACGCGCTGCGCGCGGCCGGTGCCCCGGAACCGCCCGTGCTGGAAGGCGGCTGGACGCCGCGTACCGGCTACCTCGCCGTGCGGGAGCTGGCCGCGGACCGGTCGGTGACCGCGGTGCTGTGCGGCAACGACGACGTGGCCGCCGGGGTGATGCGGGCGGCCCGCGAAGCCGGACGTCACATCCCCGACGACTTGAGCGTGGCCGGCTTCGACGACGTACCCGTCGCGGCCTTCCTCGCCCCAGCGCTGACCACGGTCCGACTCGACTTCGAAGGGCTCGGCCGCACCTGCTTCGGACTGCTGCACCGGCTGCTCGACCCCGCGGCCCCCGCTCCCGACCCCTGCGACGAGCCCACCCTGATCGTCCGCGAGAGCACCGGCCCATGGCGCGGGACCGGCGAATAAACAGCAGCGCGAGTGCCGTTCCGGCCACATGAGCCGAGTGCCGGACGTGCAAACAGCCTTCATCGGTCATCGACGGGGTGGTTGGCGCAAGGGGTGTTGACGTCCCACGGAGTCCGCCTATCATCCATGCTTGTCCGGCCTTCCGATTGTTGTTCGATATCCCGAGCGGCAATCCGGAGTGGACAGGTTTGTGTCGGCCCCACAGACCACCGTTGACAGCCGTATCCCGGTGAGGTTCCCCCCTACGTCACCGTGCCGGAGTTCGAGGACACGGGCGGCGACGCTCAAGGGAGCCATCCCCAGCCGACACAGGGAGCTTCCCCACACCCGCACCCGACCGGCAGCCGCGGCCACCCGGTCGTCGGGGCCGTCAGCAGCCTTCCTCAACATGGGCATGACCGCACCACAGCCGTCATTGGGAGCGCTCCCAATGAGAACGCCTCGACCTCCAAGGAGAACCATGACTGTTGTGAAGCCACCCGGCCGATACCGAAACCTCGCGTTAGGTCTCCTGGCCGCCGGCGTGATGGCGGTGGCCGGGACCGCCGCGCCCGCGTCCGCCACTGCCACCGCAACTGACTCCGCCTCGATTCAGGCGTCCACCCTGGGCGCTCAGGCGGCCCAGTCCGGGCGGTACTTCGGGGCCGCCGTGGCAGCCGGCAG
>NZ_JBSFMM010000186.1:0-22993 GCF_053599555.1 Streptomyces sp. NPDC000941 | reverse complement strand
CGGCCGGGCACACCGCTGGACTGACCGGCTTGGCCACCGCGCGGCAGCAGCTGCGGCGGAGCGCAGCGGAGCCTGCTTTGAGCCCAGCCGCCCGCCGGGCCGAGGACCGTGACGCCGCGTCGGCCGCCCCCTTCCCTCCCGCTGCCGCCGCTTTGGACCCGGAGGGTCCGAGACGAAACCCGCACCCGCCCGAACCGAATACCGCGAGACGGCGCAAAGGCGCAGCCGAAGCGCAGCCCTGGACAACCGCCGCCACCGCCGACGACGACCCCGCCCAGATCGCCGAACGACAATGCGACGAGGCGATGCTCCCAGCATCATGGAGCCGTGCTGATTGAAACCGACTTAACTCCCCTGCTCCGTACGGACTTCGGCGACGACGAAGCCTGGCAGGCCGTCCGCGCGGCCGTGGCCGCCCCGGTGGGTGGCGGTCTGGTGCGGGCCGATACGGAAGCCGTGGAGGACCGGCGGCTCGCGTGGCTCACGAGCGAGCAGATCGTGGCGTCGGTCGGCCAGGACGCCCCGTACGCCGTCGTGGTCGTCGCGGACCGGCGGACCATGGCCGAAGCCGAAATGCCGCTGCTCGTCATTGCCCTGAGGGACGGGGCCGAACTGCGCTGCGTACCCGAGGCGCTGTGGGCCCTACTCACCGATACGGGTGTCCGGGGCATGGGGCTCGCGGAATTCCTGGATGACGTCGGCCCGGACGGCCTGTTCCGTGGCGTCGGCGGCCTTCACGGCCTGGAGCGGAGGCTTGCCGCCCTGGCAGAGCTGCGCGGAGCCGCTGCCGCCCATCTGGGCACATCGCAGGCAGCCCAGCGCCCGCAGATCCCCGGCCCGCCCCCGGCCGCGGCGGTCCCCGGCAGGCCCGCTCCTCAAGCCTCCCCAACAGCGCCGTCCGTACCGGCACGGCCCTTGTTTCCTCCCACGACCGACTGACCGGACTCGGCACAGGGCCCGAGGTCCCAGGGCGACGGCCTCTGACGTGGACCGTTGGCCTGGCAGGAGACCTTGCTCTGCCACGGTGGGTTGATCTGGACGGCCTACGGCGATGAAGGGATCTACGGAGGACATCGGGAGTCGGCGGCGGCCGGTCTGGTACTCCGGCACCAGCCGCGGCGGCACGTTCCTGACGCGGATCACCCCCGCCACGGGCGGGGTGACCAGCCGGCCCAGTCCCGTACGTGATCCGGACGGATTCGCCGTACGCGGCCGCCGAGCGGTTCCCGAAGCCTGACACAGCGCGGAAATCCACGCGCGCCCGCCGACTCCCGGACGGTACGGTCGATGCCTCTCCGGCGGCGGCCGAAAGGAGCGCGCCCGATGCCCGCACCCCCGTCCGGCTTCGCCTACCGACAGCGCGGCGACGGCAGCGTGGTCGTCACCCACAACGGCCGTGCGGCGACCACCCTGCGCGGCTCCCGGGCGGCGCAGTTCATCGCCGAGGCCGAGGCGGGCGATCCGCAAGAGGTGATGGCGCGCTGGACCGGCAACTACCGCAGGGGCAACGAGCGCACCGCCCGCGACCACCCGCGAAACCGGCGCTGAACGACGATCATCAGCGTTGCTCGGCACCCCTCAGGCCGCTCAGTCCCACCCCTCCCCGGCCTGAGGTTCGGGCAGCCAGTCCTGCGCCGGGTCGTACTCCAGCCACCGGCTACGCCCCGCCTCCGCCGCGAGGGCGCTCAGCAGGGCGGTCAGGTGAGGGGGTCCGCTGCCGCACCACAGCAGCGACCAGGCGTACAGCGGCGTCGGGTCGACCAGTGGAAGGGACCGGATCCCCGGAATGTGCGGAAGCGGCACGTCGGCGGGTATCAGCGAGAAGCGGCGCGGGTCCGTGGCCAGGTCGGCGAGGAAGCCGTCCAGCCCCAGGTTGGTGCCTTCGGCACGGTCGCGGATGCCGAACCGCTCGGCGAAACGGTGCAGGAAGTCGAGCCGGTCCAGCGTCGTGGGGGCCCATAGCAGGCTGTTCCGCAGCTGCTCGGGCCGCAGGGCGGGCTCGTCCGCCAGTGGATGGTCCACACTCAGGACGGCGTCCACCGGCTCCAGCCGTACCAGACGGTGTGTCAGCCCCGCGGGCAGCGGTGGATGGACACGGCCGAACGCGGCGTCGATGTCGCCACGCAGCAGCGCCGCCGCCACCGACGGCAGGTCACGGCCGTGTCCGAGTTCCAGCGGTGGTGGTGCGTCGATTCCCGCCGCCACCTGTGCAAGCGTGCGCATCGGTGCGTAGAGGTGGCCCCATACATCGACCCGCAGCGGCCGGTGTTCGTCCAGGGCCGCGGCCACGGCCCGGTCCGCGGCGGCCAGCGTCTGCCGGGCCGGTTCCAGGAAGCGGTGGCCGGCGCGGGTCAGCTCCACCCCTTGGCCGGTGCGCAGGAACAGCGAGGTGCCCAGCACGGACTCCAGGCGCGCGATCCGCTTGGAGAGCGCCTGTTGTGAGATCGACAGCGCCTCGGCCGCCCGTCCGAAGTGCGCCTCCTCGGCGGCGAGAACGAAGGCGTGCACCTGCGCCAGATCGAGGTCCATGGCTCTCACCCTAGAGGCCCATCCAGAGAGGTACGCGCCTCTCTCCATGGGCGACAACCATGGGTGACAACCATAGGTTGTCGGCCCGCCCAGCGGGTTGTTGGCCCGTCCGGTGTCACCGCCGATTACATGATCCGCATGCAGAGACTGATCCCCACGGGAGATCCGGCGCGCCCGGTGGAGTTCGCCGAGGACGCCCAGCCCGTCCCGGCCCCGGACGAGGCGTTGATCCGTGTCGAGGCGTTCGCCCCGAACCGAGGCGAGACATTCCTCCTGGAACGGCCGGAGCCCGGCCTGATGCCCGGCAAGGACGTCGCCGGCCTGGTGGTGCAGGCAGCCGCCGACGGATCCGGCCCGCGGGTCGGCACCCGTGTGGTGGGCCACCCGCCCCGGGGCGGGTGGGCCGAGTACGCGGCCGTACCCACCCACTCGCTCGCCGAACTGCCCGACTCCCTCAGCGCCGTCGACGCCGCGGCCCTGCCGCTGGCCGGCATCACCGCCCTGCGGCTGCTGCGCACCGCCGGCAGCGTGACGGGCAGGCGGCTGCTGGTGACCGGCGCCTCGGGCGGTGTCGGCCACTACGTCACCGAGCTGGCCGCCGCCGCGGGCGCGGAGGTCACCGTGGTGACCTCCACCCCGTCGCGCGCCGAGCGGCTGCGCGCGCTGGGCGCCGCGGCGGCCGTACACGCGGTGGCCGAGGCGCGGGGGCCGTTCGACGTGGTGCTGGAGTCCACCGGCGGCGCCGAGCTGCCGGTCGCGCTGTCCGAACTGGCCCCGGGCGGCACACTGATCTGGTTCGGCCAGGCCAGCCGCACCCCGGCGACGCTGGACTTCTTCGACCTCCTCAGCGGCCCGGAAGGCGCCGTCATCCGCCACTTCCACTACGCGGGACCCAACGCGGGCCCGCCCTACGGCCACGACCTGGCCACCCTGGTGCGCCTGGTGCGCGACGGGCGGCTGCACCCGGAGATCGACCGCACCGCGGACTGGGCGAAGACCGCCGACACCCTGGTCGACCTGCGGGAGCGCCGGATCCGCGGCAAAGCGGTCCTCACCACGGGCGTGGTGTCGTGAACGTCGCCGCCCTCGCCGCGGAGAATCTGACGCGCGCCACCGCCGCGGGTCTCGACCCGCACGAATACCACCGCGTCACCGCCGAATTGACCTCGGTCGACGGCTGGGGACAGGCGTTTACGAGGGCCGCTCGGCGCCACCTCGTACGAGCGGAACAGGCCGCTTCCGCCATATCGGCCGGCGAGCACTACCAAGTGGCCGCGCGCTGGTTCCACTTCGCCACCCTGGGCCCGTACACGGACCGGGCTCCGGCCGAGACCCAGGCTGCCGCCGAGGCCGACGCCGCGATGCGCCGTGCGCTGGAGCTTCTGGAACCCGGCGCCCGCCGAGTCGACGGGCCCGCCTTCGCCGGCTGGCTCCGCGGCCCCGCCGACGCGCCCGCCACCGTGGTCGTCGTGCCCGGCCTGGACTCCGGCAAGGAGGAGTTCCACGCGGTCACCTCGGCGCTGCTGCGCAGGGGCCTGGCCGTGTTCACGATGGACGGCCCCGGGCAGGGCACACTCGCGGCCACCACCACGGTCCGGCCCGACTACCACCAGGTGATCGGCCAGGTCGTGGACGCGCTCGGCGTCGACCGGATCGGGCTCGTCGGCCTCAGCCTGGGCGGTTACTACGTCGCGGAGGGCGCCGCCCACGAGCCTCGCGTGGCCGCCGCCACCACCGTGAGCGGTCCCTTCCGCCTCGACTGGCCGGCCCTGCCGCCTCCGCTCCGGAACATCCTCACCCGGCGCGCCGGAGGAACCCGGGCGGCCCGCGAATTCGCCGACCGGATCAACCTGTCCGCACTGGCGCCCCGTATCGCCTGCCCGCTCCTGGTGGTCGACGGCGGCCAGGACGACATCTCAGGAGTGACCTGCGGGGAGCCGCTGGCCCGCCTGGCGCCGCGCGGTGAGTACCTGCTCGTCCCGTACGGCGACCATCTGCTGGGCAACGCCCACGCGGACTGGCTGCCCAGGGTCGCCGACTGGATGTCCGAGGCGCTCGGAACGCCCGGGACGCCGACGCCGGACGGCCCGTCGGAGACATAGCGCCCGCCGAGCGTACTCACCCCACCGCCGCAACCCACTTGTCGACGGTGCTGACCTCGGCCTGCCCCGGGAACACCTTCTCGGTCAGCAGCCGGTGGACCTCCGGGTCGCGGTCGGCGCAGCCGTCGGCCAGCACGGTGAGCCGGTAGTCGAGGTCGGCGGCCTGGCGCAGCGTGGACAGGACGACGCCGCTGGTCGCGAGGCCGGTCAGGACGAGACGGGTGATGCCGGCGGATCGCAGGACCAGCTCCAGATCGCTGCCGGTGAAGGCGCTGACCCGCTTCTTGGTGACCACGACCTCCTCGGGCCGCGGCGCGACGTCGGGGTGGATGGCCGCATGGGGGTCGCCCTCGGCGAAGGCGCCCGGCGGCAGGGCGCTGAACGTCGCGTTGCGGTCGGACACTTCGGGGTGGCCGGACCGGAAGCCGATGACCACGTACACGACCGGGATGTCGGCGCGGCGGGCGGCATCGATCGCACGGCTCAGACGGGGCAGGTAGTCGGGGTCGTCGTGGACGCGGGCCACGATGCCCTCCTGGATGTCCATCACGAGCAGGGCGGTGTTGTCGGGCACGTTCGCGTTCACGTTCACTGAACCTTTCAGTGCTGTCATCACTGTGATCAGGGAAAGCGCTGGGCAGAAGGAGACCGGTCGTCGGCCCCGATCCGGCCCAGCGAGCGGTCAACGGCCGTGACCACCAGGAACACGGCGGCGACGGCGAGCATGAGCCAGGTCAGACCGTGCAGGCCGCCGGTGTCGGCGCGGGCGCCGTAGAAGGCGCCGTACGCGCTGGAGGCGACGATCGCGCCGAGGTAGAAGAAGGTACGCATCAGCCCCGCCGAGGACCCGATCCGCTCCGGGTCGGCCTGGTGGTACACCGCGTTCTGCAGCGCCAGGTTGTTCAGCCCCTGCGGTACGCCGAAGAGCAGCGCGACGGCGATCAGCAGCCACACCGGGCTGTCCGGCCGCAACAGCAGCATCGTGGCGCATGCGGCGATCTGCCCCAGGGCGCCGACAAGGAGCTTGCCGCGCACCTCGGGGCGGCGGCCGGTGGCGGCGGACACGGCGATCCCGACCAGGAACACCGGCAGCTGCGCAAGCCCCGCCTGCGATGCGCTCAGCCCCCGCCCCTCCTCCAGCCACTGGGGGTAGCCGTACAGAAAGACGTACGACACGACGGCGGCGAGGACGGTACGCCCGTACGTGAGGACCAGCGGCCGATTGCCGCCGAGCACCCGCAGATCGATGAACGGCTCCGCCGCCCGCAGCTCACGCACCGTGAACCCGGTCGCCGCCACCGCCACGAGCACCGGCAGATACCAGCGGTCGGCCCGCGGCTGCATCAGGAAGAGCAGCAGCGCGACGAGCGTCGCGGCGAACAGCGCCATCCCGGCCAGGTCCAGCCTGATCCGCTCGCCGCCGCGCTCCGACGGGTCCGGCGGGGGCGCCTTGGGCAGCCGCCGGGCGCCGAGGATCAGACCGGCCACGGCCAGCGGGATGTTGACGGCGAACGTGGTGCGCCAGCCGCCCAGGCCGATCAGCAGCCCGCCCAGGGACGGCCCGATGACGGCGACGGTCTGGTTGGCGACCGCGAGCGCGGTCAGCACCCCGGCGGGGCTCTCCCGCCCCGTCCGCCGGGCCTCGCCCCGGATCAGATACATCGCCGCCGGATAGCCCGCGCACGTACCGAACCCCAGCACCACCCGCGCGGCGATCAGCACGCCCAGATTCGGGGCCAGCACCCCCATCAGCCCCGCGATCCCGCCCAGCGACATCCCGGCGAGGAAGAGCCGGCGCGGCCCGTAGATGTCGATCAGCCGCCCCATCACGGGCTGGCCTATCGAGGTGGCCAGATAGAGCGCGGAGACCAGCCACGCCGTCTGCGAGGGCGGCGCGCCCAGCGCGATGCCGATCGGCACCAGTGCCACGGCGACGATGGTGGAGTTGATCGGGTTCAGCACCGAACCCAGGATCATCGGCGCGAGCAGCCTCCGGTCGAAGGCGTCCCGCGTCCCTTTCCCGGCCCTCCGCCGCGCGAGCAACCCGAACGGCCCGAGTGAAGCAAGCGGCCCGAGTGAAGCGAGCGAAACGAGCGACCTGAGCCGCGCGATCATGCGCCGCTGAGCCGGTCCAGCAGGACCAGCGCCTCGATGATGGTCTGCCGCTCCTCCTCCGTATAGCCGGATTCGAGCGACCGGGCGAGCCATTCCTCCCCCGCCCGCCGCGCGTCGTCCACATACGCTGTACCGCTCTCGCTCAGCGAGATCAGCTGCCGCCGCCCGTCGTCAGGATCGGGCCGCCGCCGGATCAGCCCACGCTCGTCGAGCACCCCGAGCGTGGCCGCCATCGACTGCGGCCGAACACGCTCCGCCGCCGCCAGAGCACTGGTCGAGGCCGGGCCGTCCTTGCTGAGCCTGCTGAGCACGGCCGTCTGCGTGGGGGTGAGCTCCTCGTTGTCGTACGTCTCCTTGAACCGCCGCCGCAGCCGCCCGACCACGACCCGGATCTCATGCGCGGCGCGCACGGCGGATGCGGGCATGCCGTCTGGGGTCTCTGTCATGCCTCCACCGTAATTTCTTCAGTCCAGCCTGTCCAGTTTTGGCTGCACAGGCTGGACTGAAGAAATTACCGCGCGACCGGCGCTGACCGGAGCCGGCCGGGACGGCGGGATCAGCGGGTGATCCTGGCCGCGCGCAGGCGCCCGTCACCACCGTCGAAGTAGGCCACCCCGTCGGCGACAGTCACCTTCGGCTCATGGTCATTCGCCAGCCGGGCCTGCCCCAAGGAGTCGCCGCTGTCGGCGTCCAGGAGGTACAGAGCACCGGCTTCCGTACTGACGTAGACCGTTCCAGCCGTGACCGTGGGCGGCGAACTCACCTGTGGCATCTGATACTTCCACAGCATTTTGCCGTCCTTCGCATTCACTGCGAATACCTGGCCGTACCCCGAGTCGGTTTCGTCGCTGTTTCCGCTGATGTAGACGACCCCGTCAGCTACCACTGGGGGCTTTGAATCCGAGAAGTCGGAGAGACCGGTCCGGTATTTCCACAGCAGGTCGCCGTTGTCGGCGTCACGGGCGGACAGAATGCCGTCTTCGCCGACGACGTGGATGACCCCGTGAGCGACGGTAAGTGACGTCAGCGGATCAGGGAGGATGTCAGCGCTGATGTGCACCTTCCACAACTGCTTGCCCGTGTCGGCATCCAGGGCATGGAGGTAGGAACCGCGTACGGTATGGGCGCCGTAGTAGAGGACCCCGTCGTCAAAGGCCAGCGCGGTCCCGAGGCTGAGTACCCGACTCCACCTCTTTTCACCGGTCTCGGCATCCAACGCGTACACGGTGCTGCTTCGTGTGGCGAGCGAGTTGCTGTAAAAGAAGGCGGTTCCGCCGGCCATGACGGGGGCGGAGGATACGAGGTCGTCGGGTTTGAACTTCCACAGGCGGCGGCCGGTGTCGGCGTCCAGGGCGTACACGCGGCTGGTGTCGGCGTTGGGAAATCCTCCACTGCTGAAGGAGACCACTCCTTCGGTGACAGTCGCGGAGCTCAGGATGTCCGTCGTCTGGTCGTTTTCCCACAGTTGGTCGCCGGTGTCGGCGTCGAGGGCGTACATGCCGCGGTCTCTGTCGCCGGCGTAGACCGTCCCGTCCTTGACCACCGGTGACAAGTCCGTACCTTGTCCCGAGGACCACAGCTGCCTCAGCACCGGTGCGTGGGGCTTCTCGGTCTGCTTTCCGGTCTGCTTTCCGGTCTGCTTGTCGCCGGAATTACCGCCGGGGAGGAGCGTTACGGTGACGATGACAGCGAGGACGGCGGCGACCGCGAGGCCCACCACGACTCGGCCCCGCGTGAACACGCGCCTCTTGCCGCCGGGGGTGGATTCCGGTTGTGAGGGTTCCGCTGTCGGTGGGCCCGGGACGGATACCGTCGCGCGGATGGTGGGGGGAACGACTTCGGCAGTGGTCTGCCCGGTAGGCGCGGACAGTAGCGCGGACAGCGGCTCGTTCCGCTTGCGGGTGATCTCGGCCGTCACCGGCTCAGGCAGCCAGTCGGCTTCCGCGGACAATCCGTCGGCCTGTCCGGCCTGCGAAGCCCGGCCCAGCTCTGTCACCAGGTCCGGCACGGTGGGTCGTTGGTCCGGGTCCTTGGCCAGGCACCGGGCCACGACGTCGGCCAGTTCGGGCGGCAGGCCGGTCAGGTCCGGTTCCTCATGGACCACCCGGTAGTTCAGGCCCTGGGCGGAGCCGCCGCCGAACGGGCCGGATCCGGTCGCCACGTAGGCCAGGACAGCGCCAAGGGCGAATACGTCGCTCGCCGCTCCCACCGTGTCGCCCACCAGCTGTTCGGGGGACATGAAACCGGGCGTCCCGACCATCGCCCCGGTCAGCGTGAGCTTTGTGGCCTCGGACGCCAGGGAGATACCGAAGTCGATCAACCGCGGGCCGTCCGCGGCCAACAGGACGTTCGACGGCTTGAGATCGCGGTGCACCACATCGGCACCGTGTACGGCCTCCAGCGCCTCGGCCAGCGCGGCCCCCAGCGCCAGCACCGAGGTCTCCGGCCAGGCACCGTGCGCGGCCACCGCAGCATCCAAGGACATCCCCGGCACGTATTCGGTGGCCAGCCATGGCGGCATGCCCTTCGGGTCGGCATCCACCACCGCGGCGGTGAAGAACCCCGTCACCCGGCGGGCCGCCTCCACCTCCCGGACGAACCGACGCCGGAAATCGGGATCGTCCGCAAGCTCGGCCCGTACCACTTTCACCGCGACCGCGCGGCCACCCAGTGACCGGCCCAGATACACCTGGCCCATCCCGCCACGGCCCAGCCGCCCGACAATCCGGTACCGCCCGACCTGCTCGGGATCCCCAGCCTCCAGCGGCGCAATCGCCCCCACCCCGCTCCCCCTCTCACTCATCAGTGGCCGTGGCCGAGACCGCGTGCAGACGCCCGGCTTTCTCGTAGTAGAGCGTGCCGCCGACGACGGTCAGGTTCTCGCCCAAGTCCTCTTCCCGCACGCGGTCGCCGCTATCAGCGTCCAGGGAGTACAGGGTGCGGCCGCCATCACCACCGTCGCTGAACAGGACGGTGCCGCCGACGACGGACAGCAGATCCACGTCCTCCAGGTCCGGCTTGTGCCGCCACAGCGGTTTTCCGTTGTCGGCGGTGAAAGCGCACACGTAGCCATCGTTCTCGAAATAGACCACGCCGTCGGCGACTATCGGGGCACCCGCCCCGTTGGCCATGGCCGGGTCCCACAGTTTCCCCTCGAAACCACGCCTCCAGACCTCCCGGCCGGATTTGGCGTCGACCGCGTACAAAGTGCCGTCCTTGCTGCCGAAGTAGACGGTTCCGTCCGCGTCGACGGATGACGACACAATCTCGTTGCCAGCCTTGAACTTCCACAGGTTGTCGCCGCTCTCCGCGTCCACGGCGTACAGAGTGTCGCCTCCGGCAGCCGAGACGGGATAGAGGATCCCGTCGGCGATGGTCACCCCTTCCTGCAATGCGCCGTCGTACTTCTTCTTCCAGATCAGTTCGCCCGTATCGGATTTCACCGCGGCCAGGAAGGCGGAGTAGGTCACATAGGTGGTTTCGCCGGCTGCTACGGCTGTCGCATGAACTCCGCCGTCCTTGATCTTCCAGAGTTCGTCGCCGCTGTCGGCGTCCAGGGCGTACATGTAGTTGTCGTCGCCGTAGTAGGCCATCCCGTCGGAGGCCCCCAACAGACTGATCGAGTCCCCCGTGCCGCGCTGATGCCACAACTCGTCACCGCTGTCGGCGGCAAGGGCATCCAGGCTGTCTTTGCCGTTGTCGAGGTAGACCGTGCCATCCGTCACCGTCGACAGTTCCATACGGTCACCCAAGGCGTGGGACCACAGTTCCTTCCGCGCTGTTTCCTTCCGCGCTGTTTCTTTCCCCGCTGCTTCCTTCCGCGCCGGTGCGCCGCTGGAATCATCGCCCTGGCCGTCGCCGGGCAGAAGACCGGAGAGCAGCGCCGTCGTGTAGACAAGGGAGAGGACCGCCGCGACGACGAGCCCCGTCAGGACGCGGCGTCGAGTGAGTCTGCGCTTTCCGCCGCCGGGGGTGGAGTCGGACGGTGGGGGTTGCGCTGCCGAGGAGGCGGGGAGCGGTGCCGTGGCAACGGTGGTGGGAGCGGGCTCGGTCGTGGGCTGTTCGACGGGCCTGGGGAGGGGGGTGGCCTGCACGCGGGCGATCTCCGCGGCCACCGGCTCCGGCAGCCAGTCGGCGTCGGTGAAGAAGCCGTCGGCCCGTCCGGTCCGCGACGCCCGGCCCAGTTCTGCCACCAGGTGCGGCACGGTGGGTCGTTGGTCCGGGTCCTTGGCCAGGCACCGGGCTACGACGTCGGCCAGTTCGGGCGGCAGGCCGGTCAGGTCCGGTTCCTCATGGGCCACCCGGTAGTTCAGGGCTTGGGCGGGGCCGGTTCCGAACGGGCCGGATCCGGTCGCCGCGTAGGCCAGGACGGCGCCGAGCGCGAAGACGTCGCTGGCAGCCGAGACCTTGTCGTGCACCAGTTGCTCGGGCGAGATGAAGCCGGGTGTGCCGATCACCACGCCGGTCTCGGTGAGCTTGGTGGCCTCGGCCGCCAGCGAGATACCGAAGTCGATCACTCGCGGGCCGTCCGCGGCCAACAGGACGTTCGAGGGCTTGAGATCGCGGTGCACCACATCGGCACCGTGTACGGCCTCCAGCGCCTCGGCCAGCGCGGCCCCCAGCGCCAGCACCGACCTCTCCGGCCAGGCACCGTGCGCGGCCACCGCCGCCTCCAGGGACATCCCGGGTATGTAACTGGTGGCCAGCCACGCCGGTGTACCTTCCGGATCCGCGTCCACCACCGCGGCGGTGAAGAGGCCGGTCACCCCGCGGGCGGCCTCCCCCTCCCGGGCGAACCGGCGCCGAAACCCCGGGTCGTCCGCCAGCGCCGCCCGCACGACCTTCACGGCGACCGCGCGGCCACTCGGCGACAGCCCCAGATACACCTGGCCCATCCCGCCGCGGCCCAGTCGCCCGACGATCCGGTACCGCCCGACCCGCTCGGGATCCCCCGTCTGCAACGGTGCGAACGCCGCCATCCCGCCCCTCCCCGTTCCTGCTGAGGTGAAGAAGCGTAACGGGTACTACGTGCGCGTTCGGGTCCAAGGAGGAGGCATAACAGCAAGTTGACGGCCCCTCAAAATGATCGTCAACTGCTTGGCGTTCTTCTGGTCGGAAGCTACGGATGGGGCTTCTCGATGTGGTCGGTCAAGACAGGATGCAGGATCTCGACCCACCCGTCGGTTCCGTGCACGCGGATCCGCTGCCCGTCCCGGATCAGCCGGGTGGCCTGCTCCACGCCCACGACGGCCGGCAGGCCGTACTCCCGGGCGATCACCGCGCCATGGGTCATCAGGCCGCCCACCTCCGTCACCAGGCCCGCGATTCCGACGAACAGCGGCGACCAGCTCGGATCCGTGAAGGTCGTGACCAGGATGTCGCCCGCTTCGAGCTCGGCCTCCGCCAGGTCAAGGATGACGCGGGCCCTTCCTTCGATGGTCCCGGCGGAAACCGGTAGGCCGATCAGGGCGCCGGCCGGCACGTCGTCGCGCCGGTACGCCCCGGTGACGGCCTCGCCGTCCGAGGTGAGGACCCGGGGCGGTGTGAGCGCGTGGTACGACCGGAAGGCGTCCTTGCGCTGCTGGACGAGCTGGTCATCCACCTGGTTCGAGCGCACGACGTCGTGGAGTTCCTGGAACGTGAGGTAGAAGATGTCCTCCTTCTCAGGAAGCACATTGGCCTGTACGAGGCGCTCGGCCTCCTCCAGCAGGGCCTGCTTGTAGACGAAGTAGCGGCTGACGATGCCGTACTTCGGGTACTCCCGGTACCCGATGAAGGTTCGGACCCGGTCGATCATCCGCTTGGCCTCGTCGGCCTTCCGGTCCCCGTCCGGCAGGGCCCGCAAGCGCGTCAGCAGGTCCTGTTCCTTCTTCTGTGCCTTCTGCCGGCCTTGCTCGAAGCGCCGCGCGGCGGCACCCGGCCCGAAGTTCCTGACGTTGTCGAGGATGACGGGCACGAGCGTGGTGGGGCGTTCGCGCCAACGCGGCCTCGTGATGTCGATCTCACCGACGCAGCGCATGCCGTACCGGTCGAGGTAGCCCTCTATAGCGTCGTGCGCTTCGGTCCCGCCCGCGAGCTTCCCCAGCTCGTCCAGGAAGCCCTCGTCCTCGACTCCCTCCAGGAACGCCACCACCTCCGGATGCGGGCGGATCACGTCCGCGACGTCGAGCAGCGCCAGTCCCATCTCCGAGGTGATGTTGTCGGGGGCGGACAGCGTGAGCGTGTCAGCGGCGTTCTTCTCGCCCAGCCACTCCTGCAGCTTGTCGTTGAGCCACCAGGTGGCCTCCATCCCCGCCATGATCGCCTGCATGTTCAGCGGATCACCGAGGACTCGTTTGTGCTCCTCGAAGGCCTCCAGCAGGAAGTCGAACAGCGCCGGTCCGGTCTTCGTCCGGATGTCGCGCTCCAGGGCGGCGATGGACGCCTGGCTGCGCTCGATCAGCTCGATGACGATGCCCGGATCGGTCTCGATCGGGTCGGACGCACTGCGGAACGGCGGGGACGACCCGCCGGGACCAGCGTCCGGGAGCGACGGAACGAAATCGTCGCGGTCGAGGACGGTCTCCAGAGCGTCCCTGACCAGCGGATCGCCTCTCCCCATGACGTCCAGGAGGGCGGCCCGGCTCGCGGGCGAGGCCAGGCGCCGGGTGGCGTCGACGAACAGCCTCCCGCCTGCCACATGCATCGGCGCCATGGCCGTCAGCTGCCATACGGAGAGCCCCAGGGGCTTCATGGGGTCGGTCATCATCTGCTGGTGACCGACGGAGACGTAGACGTGATTCTCCTGGTCGCCGGTCTCGGGGATGGGGAACAGCGTCGTGATCGGCCGGCTCTGAACGATCCGGAAGCCGTCATCGACCAGGCACCATTCGATGTCCTGCGGGCGGCCGAAGTGCGCTTCGATCCGCCGCCCGAGCTGCACGAGCCGCACGACCTGCGCATCCGTCAGCGCCGGCTGCTCCTGCCGCTGTGCGTCGATCGCCACTTCCCGCGTACCGCCGGCCGGCAGGGCGTGTACGGCACGCTGTTTGGCGGCGATCGCCTTGGCGACGACTTCGCCGTCTCGCACCTTGAAGACGTCGGGGTTCACCAGGCCGGAGACCAGGGCCTCGCCGAGGCCGAAGCCGGCGTCCACGGTGGCGACCTTCCGGTTGCCCGTGACGGGGTCGGCCGTGAACAGGATGCCGGCCGCATCCGGGAAGACCATCTGCTGTACGACCACGGCCATGTGGACCGTACGGTGGTCGATGCCGTTCCGCTGGCGGTAGGTCACGGCCCGCTCGGTGAACAGCGAGGCCCAGCACCGGCTGACGTGCTGGAGGATCGCCGTCGGCCCCACGACGTTCAGATACGTGTCCTGCTGGCCGGCGAAGGAGGCCGTCGGCAGGTCCTCTGCCGTCGCGCTGGATCGGACGGCGTAGGCGGCTTGCTCGCCGAGCCGGGCGAGCGCGCGGGTGATCGCCGCCGCGAGATCGCCCGGGATGGCAGTCCCTTCGATGGTCTCGCGAATCTGCGCGCTGAGCGTGCCGATCGCCTCCCGGTCCTCCGGGTTCAAGCGCGACAGCTGATCGAGCCGATCGTCGATCGACGGCGCCTCCGCCATGATCCGCCGGAAGGCGTCCGTCGTCACGCAAAAGCCACCCGGCACGCGGATGCCTTCGATCCGCGACAGCCCGCCCAGGTGCGCGCCCTTGCCGCCGACGACCGCGACCTGCGTCTCGTCAGCCTCTTGAAGATCCAATACGTACTGCTCGATCATCGCGATACCTCCGAGGCAGCCGTGCTCCCTTGCACTGCCACCGGTTCGGCGTGACCGCGTCCCCCGTACGCCGACAACAACACACGCACGTCGTGCCCTCATTTCCGCAGGTTGTGGCCTCGGCCGACGATTCTGCGCCGCGACCCGGGTCTTGCCGCAAGCCCCCCGGTGCGCTATAGGTTGAGAGTGGCGGGGAGAGTGTTCTCCTCGCCTTTCGCTGTCCGCGCTCCGGGGTGGCGCGGAGGCCGCTGATAGCTTGATCGGCATGGATCAGGACCGGGTGTTGGAGGCGTTCCGCCTCGAAGCGGGGGAGCTCACCAAGGCGGTTGCCGGGCTGCCGGAGGCCGAATGGGATCGTCCAACGCGGTGTGAGCCGTGGTCCGTTCGCGAGTTGCTGGGGCATGTCCGGGTAGTGATCGCCTGGCTGCCGCTGATGCTGGGCTGCCCGGCTCCGGAATGCGCCGAGGTCACTGCGGTGGGGTACTACCGGCCGGACGATCGGTTCAGCCCGCAGACGAACACCGTCCGCATCGAGCTGGCCCGCAACCACGCGGCACAGTGCGCCAACGGCGCCGCTCTCGCCGACGACTTCGCCGCAACGTGGCGGCAGGTGGACCGGTTGTGCCGTGACCAACCGGAAAACCTTGTTGTAAGGACGCGTCACGGCGACGCGATGCTGCTCTCGGAGTTCCTGATCACCCGGGTGGTGGAGGTCGCGGTTCACGGCCTGGACATGGCGGAGGCGCTGGGATGTGAACCGTGGCTGACGGCTGAGGCCGGGACGGCTGTGCGGCAACTTCTGCTCGGACCCGGGCAGTTGGACACCGTACGCAAGCTGGGCTGGGACGAGCCGACCTTCCTGCGCAAGGCCACCGGCCGCGCGGCGCTCGATGCGTTGGAGACTGCGCAGGTCGAACGGCTCGGCATCCAGTGGCTCACGCTCGGCTGACGCCGGGTTAAGCCCCCCGGCCCGGCGCGGGCCCGCGTCAGCGGTGGCCCGCGCCGTCTCCGTCGGGTCGGTTCATATCGTGCCGACGACGCTGCGGGTCATCGCGACCGCGCTGCCCAGATAGCGGGCGGGGTCGCACAGGTCGCTGATGCGCTCGGCGCCAAGCTGGTCCTCCAGCTCGGCGTGCGTATGGAGTTCGGCCTCGAGCGTGGTGCCGGTTTCGATGGCGGTGCGACAGGCTTCGTAGACGACATCGTGGGCCCGTTGGCGACCCAGAACGGGCGCCAGGTCCATCATGACCGCTTCGGCGACGATGAGCCCTCCGGTGATGTGGGTGTTCCGGCGCATCCGGTCCACGTTCACCTCCAGCCCGGAGAGCATGAACTCGGCCTGATGGAGGGAGCTGGACAGGAGCAGGAAGGCTTCGGGCACGGCGGCCCACTCCAGGTGCCAGGGGCCGGTGGCGCGCTCGAAGTCCTGCATCATCGCGTCGAGTACGGTCGAGGACTTGTCGCGGAGCAGTTTGGCGGCGGCGAACATCAGCTCGCTGGAGATGGGATTGCGCTTCTGCGGCATGGTCGAACTGGCCCCGCGCCCGGGAACAAAGGGCTCCGCGAGCTCGCCGAACTCGGAGGAGCACATCATCATCACGTCCCAGGCGATCTTGCCCAGCGAGCCGCCGACCGCCGCGAAGAGCATGACCAGCTCCGCGAGCCCGTCACGGGCGACATGCCAGGTGATCTCGGGATCGCGAAGCCCCAGTTCGGCCGCCAGAACGGCACGCGTCTCCAGGCCCTCCGGGCCCGGGCCGAGCGAGGCCAGAGTCCCCGCGGCGCCCCCGAACTGCACCATCAGGGCACGTCGGCGGGCCTGTTCCAGCCGCTCGGCGTGGCGGTCAAGGGCGGAGAGCCACACGGCGCAGCGGTAGCCGAAGGTGACGGGGAGGGCGTGCTGAAGGTGGGTGCGCCCGGCGGTGACGGTGGCGGCGTGCTCGTCCGCGAGCTGCCGGAGGGCGTGGCGTACCCGGTCGAGCTGGTCCTGGAGCAGGGCGACGCCTTGTTTGCACTGGAGCATCACCGCGGTGTCCATGATGTCCTGGGTGGTGGCGCCCCAGTGGAGGTAGCGGCCCGCGTCGCCGCACTGCTCGGCCACCTGCTTGACGATGGGCAGCACCGGGTAGCCGACGACCTCCGTCTCGGTGCGCAGCCGCTCCAGGTCGAGGCCGTCGAGACCGGCCTTGGCGGTGATGTCGTCAGCGGCCTCGGCGGGGATGATGCCGACTTTGGCCTGGGCGCGGGCGAGGGCGGTTTCGGTGTCGATGATGCGCTGAACGTAGGCGGTGTCGCTGAAGATCTCGCGCATGGCGGGGGTGCCGAACATGTCGCGGAAGAGGAAGGAGTCGTAGACGGTACTGCTCATGTGGTGTCTCACTTTGTGATGGAGGGGGTGGCGTGGGCGGGTTCGGACAGGGCGGGCACCTCGGACGCGGCCGAAACGCCGTCGGATTCGGCCTCGGCCTCGGACTGCGCGAGGAACGCGGCGGGGTCGGCCAGGGCGCGCTGGACCTTGTCGACGTCCATTTCCTTGCACCACTTGGCCAGGACGAAGGTGGCGACCACATTGCCGAAGGTGTTGCAGAACGCCGTGGCCATGGACATGAAGCGGTACACACCGAAGAGGACGGCCGTGCCCTCGACGGGGAGGGTCCCGGTCGCCGCGACCGTGGAGGTGAAGACGACGAACGTCCCGCCGGACACGGTGGCCGCGCCCTTGGACGTCAGCAGCATGATCAGGAGCAGGCCGAGCTGTTCGGGGATGCCCATGGGGATCCCGTACGCGTTGGCGACGAACAGGGTGCAGATGGACATGTACAGCGATGTGCCGTCGAGGTTGAAGGCGTAGCCGGTAGGTACCACCAGGCCGACGCTCTGCTTCGAACATCCGATCCTGGTCAGCTTCTTCAGCAGCCCCGGCAGGGCCGCCTCGGATGAGGCCGTGCCCAGGACGAGCGTCATCTCGACGCGTACGTAGCGCAGGATGCGCCAGATGTTGAATCCGGCGATCAGGCAGACCAGCCCCAGGATGCCGAACACGAAGACGGCGACGACCAGCCAGTACTGGAGGACGAGTTCGGTCAGGGCCAGGAGCATCTTGCTGCCGCTGGTGCCCACCGAGTAGGCGATGGCGCCGAAGGCCCCGATCGGGGCGAGCTTCATGACGACGTTGACGAAGGCGAAGAACGCCTCCGAGACGACCTCGAGGCCGGAGTTGATCTTCTCCTGCATATGCGGCTTGAGGGCCAGCAGACCAATGCCGAACAGAACAGCCACGAGCACGACCTGCAGCAGCTGACCGGAGGAGAAGGCTCCGACGAAGTTGTCGGGGACGATGTCCCGGATGAAGGCGAGGACCCCGTGTTCGCCCTCCCCGGCCGAGGGTGTCGGGGCGGTGCCGCCGCCCGAGGTGAGGCCCCCCGCGTCCTTGCCCACCCCGAACAGGTTCGCCGCCAGGAGACCGAGGAGCAGGGCGATCGTGGAGACGACCTCGAAGTAGATCAGCGCGAGGAAGCCGAGACGACTGGCCTTCTTCAGATCGCCGGCGGACGCGATGCCCATGACGACGGTGAAGAACACCAACGGGGCGACGCCCGCCTTGATAAGCGCCAGGAACAGATCCCCCATGATCTTCAAGTCCACCGCGAAGCCCGGGAAGGCGAAGCCGACCGCGACGCCCAGAGCCATCGCGATGACGACCTGCGCCCCGAGCCCCCGGTACCAGCGCTTGCGGAGCGCAGGGGGTGGCGAGGCGGCGTCCAGCAGCTGCTCCTGAGATCTCATGCGGGCACATCCTTGTCTAGACATGAGCTGTGTCTAGACAAGGATGCTCAGGGAAATATCTGTGTCAAGAGCTGTTCACAAATTGAGCGGCGGCCGCTGGCGGCCACTACCTCCGCTGCAGAACCGTCTCGTAGACGAAACGATCACCGGCATGCGTGCTCACGGTGACCTCGAACAGGACGCCGGAAGCGTCGTAGTAGCGGCGTACGAACTCCAGCCCCGGGCTCCCCGGCTCCAGCGCGAGATGCGCCGCCGCCTCCGCCGACACGTTCACCGCCCGCACCTGCTGCACCACCCGCTCCACCGCGCGCCCCGTCCGGGCCTCGATCAGATCGGCGATCAGCTGGCGGCCCTCCTCCAGATCCCCGGCGACCGCCTTGGCGTCCTCCGGGCCCAGATACACCCGCGCCCAGGAAACAACCTCGTCAGCGTGGTCAGGGTCCCGCCGGACCGAGGTCACACACACCTGCCTGGCCCCCTCGGCCAGGCCCGTGACCTCGGCGAGCGCCGCGTCCACCGTCACGGGTTCGACCGACAGAACACTCCGCACGGCGGCCTCGCCGTACTGGGTCAGCTCCTCGACACTCCCCAACTGCGCGGTGAACGCGGCCACCGGCGCCGCACGCTCCACACGCGTACCCGTCCCCGGGTGCCGCGAAATCAGCCCATCCAGCTCCAGCCGCTTCAACGCCCGCCGCAACGTCTCCCGCGAGACGCCGTACTCGACCGCCAACTCGGGCTCGGTCGGCAGCAACTCCCCCACGGGCCACTTTCCGGCGGCGATCTTCTTCATGAGGTCACCGGCGATCACCACGTATCGCGGCTCACCCACGAAGAACTCCTTGCCTGCTCAGGACCCGACCACGGAAATCCTAGAACACCGCCGGTACGGCGTCGGGCCCCGCGGGTGCGGGGCCCGCGGCGTACGGGGTGTCAGCGGTGTGCGGCGAACCCTACGAAATGGGTCCACGCGTCGGGTGTGACGGTGAGGATCGGGCCTGTGGTGTTCTTGCTGTCCCGGACGTGCACGGTGTCGGGGCGGGTGGCGACCTCTACGCACTCGCCGCCTTCACTGCCGCTGTAGCTGCTCTTGAACCAGACCAACTCGCGTATGTCTCCGCTCATAGCTCCCCCAGCAACTTCTCGATGAAGATGGACGACTCTCGTGGGTTGAGAGCCTGGGCCCGGATGATCCCATATCGGGCGGCGATGATGTGGACTTCTTCCCGGTCAGTGAGCAGAGCGCTGCGCCCCTGACCTTCGAGATACGCGAGTTGTTCGCCCCCCTTGGGAGTCATCAGGGTGAACGGCCCGTCCAGGCCAGCGCTGTCCTCCCGCCCCATAGGCATCACCTGGATCTCCACATTGCGCTTCTCTCCAACCAGGAGCAGGTGCTCCAACTGCCCACGCAATACCTGCACCCCGCCAATCGGCTTCCGCAGCACGGACTCCTCGATGACGAAGCCCAGGAGGGGCGCGGGTCGCGCGCCGAAAATCGCCTGACGCTCCATCCTCGCAGCTACCCGCTGTTCGACGATCTCTTCATCCAGCAGTGGACGCCGCATCCCGAGTACGGCTCGCGCGTAGTCCTCCGTCTGCAACAGCCCAGGCACGGCCAGATGTGCGTAAATCTGCACCTCAGCCGCCACCGCCTCCAACCGCGCCGCATCGCGGAAGAACGCCGGATACCGCGCCTGCGCAAGCTCCTCCTTCATCGCCGCCAGCACGCCACCCGCGTCCAGCACCTCGTCGGCCTTGTCGACCAGCTCCGGCTTGGGGATGCGCCGCCCGCACTCGACCGACGCCACTTGGTCCACGCTGTACCCGATAAGCGAGCCCAATTCCGCTCTGGTGAGCCCGGCCCGTTCCCGGAACAGCTTCAGCTGCTTGCCGAAGCCCCTCAGGAACGCTGACCGCTCTGTACCTGCCATGTCGCACCCCTCCCGGCACACTTCGCGTGTTCGTACAGGCACCGTCCGTACACGCGCGCTTCCTGGCAAGGCTAGGCACACCCCCGCAAAGCTCACCCCCATGACGACCGAAAATGCCCCCTCACGGGGTACGAGCCCGGAACAGTTCCCTCCAGCACCAGGCGAGTTCGCCATGCGCTTCACCTCAACTCCGCGCGGCGCGCGCCTCGCTCGGCGGCTCGTATCGCATCGGCTCGCCGCGTGGGGCTACCCGTACGATTCCGGCCCCAACGAGACCGTCACGCTCATCGCGAGCGAGCTGGCCACCAACGCCGTGCGCCACGGCCGTGTCCCCGGGCGCGACTTCCACGTGCGCCTGACCGCACCGCCCGCCAGCCCCGACGCCGTGATCCGCATCGAGGTATCCGACACTCGCGCCGAGAAGCGCCCCACACTCGCCACGGCGGCACCGGACGCGGAAACGGGCCGGGGCCTCTACCTCGTCTCGCAACTGGCGGAGCGCTGGGCCGTCGGGCCGCGCCGGGGCGGCGCGCCCGGGAAAACGGTCTGGGCGGAAATCTCGACCGGCGCCAAACCCTCGGACTCCTGCTGACGCCTGGTTTGCGGTGGATATGAGCCGACGACAGGCCGACGCCATGGCGTGTCGCCAGCGCATACCCACCGCAAAGGTCACTGCGCGTCGGCCGGAGCAGGCTCGGGCCCGGACTCGGCGGCCCGCGCGGCGGGGGCAGAGGCAGGAGCAGACGCGCGGGGTGCGCGGGGGCGGGAGCGGGAGACGGCCACGCCGGTCAGGCACAGCGCGCCGCCGAGGAGGGTCAGCCAGGCGGGGACCTCGTCGAGGAACGCCCAGCTCAGCAGGACCACGATGGCCGGGACGGCGTACGTCGTGGCGCCCAGGCGGCTGGCGGGCATGCGGGCGAGGGCGTAGGTCCAGGTGGTGAAGGCGAGGGCGGTGGGCACCACGCCGAGGTAGAGCATGTTGAGCGTCGCGGAGGTCGGGGCATCCGGCAGCTCAGTGGCCAGTTGACCGGCGAAAGGGAGGCAGGCCGCCGTGCCGACCAGGCAGCCGTACGCCGTGATCTGGACCGGAGTCCCGTACCCCAGCGCGGGCTTCTGGGCGACCACGCCGGTCGCGTACGCCATGGCCGCGAGGAGGCACAGCACCACGCCGAGCACCGAGGTGCCGCCCTCGTGGCCGGACGAGGTCGACAGGCCGACCACCACCGCCCCGCCGAAGGACACCGCCATTCCGGCGAGCAGCCGTGGCGGCAGCGCCTCGCCGAGCAGCCGCGCCGCGAGGAGGGCCATCAGGATCGGCCCGACGTTGACGAGGAGCGCCGCCGTACCGGCGTCGACCAGGCGCTCGCCCCAGTTCAACGCGACCATGTAGCCGCCGAACCACACCACCCCCGACACGAGGATGCCGCGCCAGGCGCCCCGGGGTGGCAGCCCTTCCCGCCGTATCGCCACCAGGGCGAACAGCACCAGCGAGGCAGCCAGTAGTCGGCCGAGTGCGAGCGCGCCCGGGGAGTAGGCGGCCCCCGCGCTGCGGATGGAGACGAAGGCGGATGCCCAGGCGAGTACGGAGAAGGTGGCGGCGCCGGCCGTGAGGGCACCGGGCGAGGCGAGGCGGGAACTCATGCGCGCAGCCTAGGGTCTCAACATTTTGGTGTCCACCGAAATATTCGACTGCGAAAAGTTGCGCCGAGATCACTGCCAGGCGTCAGGCGTGAGCCCCAGGAGTTCACCGAAGGCCTGCTCCCCCGCGTCGGTCACCCGAAGCGCCCGCCCGCCCTCGCCCATCCGCGCCACCCACTCCACGCGCAGCGCCAGGGCGCACAGCCGCGCACCGGCCACCCCGCCCAGATGGCGGCGGCGCTCGGTCCAGTCCAGGCAGGAACTCGTGATGGGCCGGCGGCCCCGGTACTCCGACTCCAGGTCGACGCCCGCGCGGGCGCACCACTCCCGCCCCTCGTCGGTCAGCTCGAACACCCACTCCGTGAGCAGCAGTCCGCGCTCGGCCATGGCGTCGGTGACCGCCATGCCGAGCCGCCCCGCGAGGTGGTCGTAGCAGGTCCGCGCGTGGGCCAGCGGGTCGGATGCGGCGACGACCGGCACCGTGTACGGCGCGTCGCGGCCGGGGATGGCGTGTGAGGCGAGGGAGTCGACGAGGCGCGCGGTTTCCGCGTCAGCGATCCGTACGTACGTGTGGCGGCCCTGCCGTTCGGTCGCACAGATCCCGGCGTCCAGCAGGCGGGTCAGATGGCCGCTCGCGGTGGAGGGCGTGACCCCGGCGATCCGGGCCAGTTCACCCGCGCTCCACGTGCGTCCTTCGAGTAGCGCCATGCAGATCGCGGCCCGGGTCTCGTCGGCCATGGCGCCGGCGAGGGCGGCGAGGCGTGCGGCGGGCGGAGAGGAATCGGTCACGTCCCTCATCATGCCCCAACATTTCGGCGTGTGCCGAACCTTTGCCTCGCAGTCAGGTGCCGCTTGGCGCCGCCGACGCCGCGCTGCGCTGTGCTGCGGGTGGGCTTCGCTGTCGCTTCGGCTGCGCCTTTGCGCCGTCTCGCGGCATTCGGCTCGGACGGGTGCGGGTTTCGTCTCGGACCCTCCGGGTCCAAAGCTGCAGCAGCGGGAGGGAAGGGGGCGGCCGACGCGGCGTCCCGGTCCTCGGCCCGGCGGGCGGCTGAGCTTACGACAGGCTCCGCTGCGCTCCGCCGCAGCTGCTGCCGCGCGGTGGCCGGGCGGTCAGTCCAGCGGTGCGCCCGGCC